>CANJKY010000604.1 GCA_947474875.1 Gemmataceae bacterium | reverse complement strand
TCAGTTGATCGACCGCCCGCAGCAACTCGCCCACGTGGTCGTTGAGCGGGGCGACGACGTTAGCTTCGTGCTCCCGACGGATCTGGTCGTTCCACTCCTCGCACGCCAGGTCCCATCGGCCGATGGCCGTTTTCCTGGCGTCGTCGAGTTGGCCGCGGTTGCCACCGAACTTCATGACGCAGCTCCCGGAGGAGGTGGCGGCGGAGGGCTGACGGCGGCGATCGACGACGAGGTCGAGTAGTCGGTCTTCAGTTCGGCGTAACGCTCCAGGGCGTCGATCTGTCGTTCGAGGGCGGCCATTCCGCGGGGCACATCCCCCTCCAGGGTGTTCGCCAGCCGGTTCGCCGGCCCGCTGAACACCTCGTCCACCACCTTCGGCAGGTGGGCTAGCCACTTGCGGCAGGTGGCCACCTTCTCCTCCGCATGCTCCAACCGGGCTTTCGCCCGCTTCAGGTTCCGCTCCTGCACGGTGGTGTCCGGCATCCGGCCGTTCACGTCCGGGAACTGGCGGGCGGCCAGTTCCGCCTTCGCCTGCACCACCGCGTCCTCGCACCTGCGGATGGCCCGCTGCCACAGGTGCATTTGCTCGCTCACCCAGTCGTTCGCCCGGCCGATCTCCAGCCGGAACCCGCCGAGCGCCTCGGCCGCCTCGCTCCGGTAGGTGGCGAGAGCGGCCAGCCACTCCCGCAGGGCGTCGATGGCGCGGACGTCGGCGGGCATGGGGTCACCGCTGGTTCAGGTACTCTTCGATCCGCTCCGCCTTCCGCATCAGGAACGGTACGTACAGCCCGGACACCTCGACGAACCGCTCCAGGTCCTTCATCGTCTGCTCGAACTCCTCGCGGAACTTGTCGTGCTCCTGGTCCCGCCACGTGTCCCCGAGGGCGAGCAGTTGGCTGTACAGGCCGGACAGCCCGGCCTGTACGTCGGCGTTGAACCGTTTCAGGTTGCTGGCGAACCGCCTCAGTTCAGCCGGGTCGACGACGGCCTGCGACATGCGGACGCTCCGCAGGAGTGTGGGGTAGGGTGGACTTGTGCGGGTTATTATACCCGATTCGTCGGCTGGATGGCGGCCAGGCGGCGAACGATCGTCCCGCCCGTCCTATAACACCGGTAACGTCACGGGCCTCCTCTCCGCCCCGATCCCACCCCACATTGCGAGAGAACGCCGTGACCCCGCGCGAAGTGCTGGCGCTCGTCCGCGAGAAGGACGTGAAGGCGGTGGACCTGCGGTTCATGGACTTCCCCGGCCTGTGGAAGCACCTGACCGTGCCGGCCGAGATGCTCACCGAGGAGACGTTCGAGGACGGGGTGGGGTTCGACGGGTCCGGGCTGCGGGGGTGGCAGAAGATCAACGAAGCGGACATGCTGATCGTGCCGCAGCCGGACACCCTGTTCCTCGACCCGTTCACCCGCGAGATCACCCTCAGCGTCATCTGCAACATCCAGGTGCCGAGCACCCGCGAAGACTATAGCAAGGACCCGCGGAACGTGGCCCGCAAGGCCGTGTACTACATGAAACAGACCGGGTTCGCGGACACCGCGCACTTCGGCCCGGCGCTCGAGTTCTTCCTGTTCGACGACGTGAAGTTCGACCAGACGGCGCACTCGGCGTTCTACTACGTGGACAGCAACGAGGGCGTGTGGAACAGCGGGCGGGACGAGCGGCCGAACCTGGGGTACAAGATCCCGCACCGCCAGGGGTACTTCCCGTGCCCGCCGGCCGACGCGATGTACGACCTCCGCACCGAAATGATGTTGGTCATGAGCCAGTGCGGGATGACGGTGGAGAGCCACCACCACGAGAAGGCGAGCGGCGGGCAGTGCGCCATCGACATCCGGTACGACGAACTGGTGCCGATGGCGGACAACGTGCTGAAGTACAAGTACGTGGTGAAGAACGTCGCCCGCCGGCACGGGAAGACGGCCACGTTTATGCCCAAGCCGCTGTTCGACGACTACGGGTCGGGGATGAATGTGCACACCTCGCTGTGGAAGAACGGCACCAACCTGTTCGCCGGGTCCGGGTACTCCGGCCTGTCCGACCTCGGCCGGTACGCCATCGGCGGCATCCTGAAGCACGCCCCGGCCCTGTGCGCCATCACCAACCCGACCACTAACAGCTACAAACGGTTGGTTCCGGGGTTCGAGGCTCCGACCAGCCTGGCGTATAGCCAGCGGAACCGCTCCGCCGCCATCCGCATCCCGGTGTACAGCTCGCGGCCGAAGTCCCGCCGCCTCGAATACCGCCTGCCGGACGGGTCGGCCAACCCGTACCTGGCGTTCTCGGCCATCCTCATGGCCATGCTCGACGGCATCCGCCACAAGACCGACCCGGGCGAACCGCTGGACAAGGACATCTACGACCTGCCGCCGGAAGAGCTGAAGGACCTGCCCCGCACCCCGGCCACGCTGGACGAGGCGCTGACCGCCCTGGAGCGGGACCACGAGTTCCTGCTGCAAGGCGGGGTGTTCACCGAGGACGTGATCGAGACGTGGGTGAAGTTCAAACGGGACGAGGAGGTGGCCGCCATCCGCGTGCGGCCGCACCCGTACGAGTTCGCCCTGTACTACGACAGTTGAGCCGCCCGGAGTCCCCAGTCATGTCGGCACGCACCGTCGGAGTGTTCGTCGTCGCGCTCGGGCTGCTCGCTGTCGCGGTGGCGTTCCGGGCCGACCAGCCGGCGGCGGACCTGCCCGTTCTGCCCGCCACCAGTGCCCCGGACGGCCCGAAGTTCTGGCGGGGTAACCTGCACACGCACACGCTGTGGAGTGACGGCGACGACTACCCGGAGATGGTCGCCGACTGGTACAAGCAGAACGGATACCACTTCCTCTGCCTGAGCGAACACAACTTGATGGCCGAGGGCGAGAAGTGGGTCGATTCCGAGAGTACGCCGGTGCGGAAATTGGCGACCGCCAAGTACGCCCAGCGG
Source organism: Gemmataceae bacterium (assembly GCA_947474875.1). GTDB lineage: Bacteria > Planctomycetota > Planctomycetia > Gemmatales > Gemmataceae > JALHQU01. The sequence continues at coordinate 655 of CANJKY010000604.1, read as the reverse complement.
TTCGGTGAGGTGTGGCTCGACCGCCGGAATAAGGACGGCAAGCCGCAGGTGCGGCTGAAGGCCATGCGGGAGTACCGCACCGCGGTGGAGGAACCGGGCAAGTTCCTGATGGTGTCCGGCGAGGAGGTGACGCACAAGTTCAAGGCGAAGCCAATTCACATGAACGCCATCAACCTCCGCGACCTGATCAGGCCGACGGACGCCGACGGGGTAGAGGAGGCCATCCGGGTGAACATGAAGCTGGTGGCCGAGCAGCGGAAGAAGTCCGGCTGGCCGGGGCTGACGTTTCTGAACCACCCGAACTTCGGCTGGGGGGTTCGGGCGGAGGAGATGTTCGCGGTCGAGGAACTCGGGTTCTTCGAGGTGTTCAACGGCCACTCCGGGGTGCGGAACTACGGCGACGCCACCCACGCCAGTTGCGAGCGGATCTGGGACATCGTGCTGGCGGTGCGGCTGGGCAAGCTCGGCCTGCCCGTGGTGTACGGGGTGGCGACCGACGACTCGCACGGGTACCACGAGTTCGGCCTGGGCAAGACGAACCCTGGCCGCGGGTGGGTGATGGTGCGGGCGCCGTACCTGACCCCGGACGCGCTCGTGCGGGGCATGGCAGCCGGCGACTTCTACTTCAGTACCGGCGTTCACCTCGCGGACGTTA
>CANJKY010000603.1 GCA_947474875.1 Gemmataceae bacterium | reverse complement strand
TGGGACGTGGTGCTCGGCGACGCCCGCCGGCAACTGCTCGCCGCCCCGGACGACTCGTTCGACCTGCTCATCCTGGATGCGTTCAGCTCCGACGCGGTGCCGGTGCATCTGCTCACGAAAGAGGCGTTCGAGCTGTACGGGCGGAAGCTGACCCGCCGCGGAGTGCTGGCGTTCCACGTGTCCAACCGGTACCTGGACCTGGCCCCGCTGGTGGCGCGGGTGGCGACGGCCGCCGATCCGAATGCGGTGGTGAAGTGGCAGTTCGACACCGAGGACAACCCGGCGGAGGGCAAGCTGAAGTCCATCTGGGTGGTGGTGGCGAAGGCCGACGACGACCTGCCGACGCTGCCGGACGGCCGCCCGGACCTGCGGTGGGGGCTGCTACGGCCGAAGCCCGGCCCGGTGTGGACGGACGACTTCTCCCACCTGCTCGGGGTGTGGAAGCGGGCGGAGGAGTAGGGAGTCCACTCGCTCCGTGTATCTGCCGCCCCTCCGGGGCTGGTGCCACTGGCTGAGTGTCCAGGGGTTGCGCTCGCCTGTCGGCTCGCTCCACCCCTGGCTACGGGCAGCCGCCCCTCCGGTGCGGAGACTGGCGCTCGGCTCTTCGCCCCGGAGGGGCGGCGGCCCGTAGCCAGGGGTGACGGAGCGGAGCGACGGAACCCCTGGTGAGCGGAGTGTTGCACCAAGCCCCGGAGGGGCGGCAGAAGTCCGACCGGCTCCTACTTCCTCCGCCGCCACTTCACCCACAGCGGCAGGGCGAACAGGTACAAGCCCGTCACCCACAGGCCGAGCACCACCACCGCGGCCGGCAGGAACACCCACAGCTTGACCGCGTCGTGGAACCACGACCCGTCGTGCAGGCTCTCGATCAGGTCGCTCCGCCGGTACGCCGCCTGCACCACCTCGCCGGTGCGGAAGTCCACCTGCACCTCGTACCGGTTGACGCACGCCACCTTCGCCACCCCGTCCTTCGGCCGCACGTCCACCCGGTCGACGTCCTTCCACGACTTCACCTCGGCCTCCGGCACCGCCTTCACCGCCGCCAGCAGGGCGTCGAACGACACCGCCGGCTCGCGGCTCTCCCGCTTCTGCGTCGGCGGCTGCACCCAGGCCGCCTGCTTCTTCACCTGCAACAGGATGCCGGTGACGACCACCACCAGGAACGGCACCGCCACGAGGACGGCCCCCCAGCGGTGCAGCTTGCGATTCAGCACGGACAGCTTCATGCGAAGAGTCTATTCGCCGTCCGGCGGGTCGACCCCGCAGCACGCCTGGCCGGCGGCGATCCACTCGTCCAGCGTGATGGTGCTGATGTCCTGCGGCGGCGGGGGTGGAGGAGGTGGCGGCGGGGCAGGGGGGTTCGGGTCGGTCATGGGGTTGGTGTAGAAAGTCTCGGGGCACCTACTTCTTCGCCGTGACGCGGGCGACCTCGGCGCAGTCCTTGTCCCCGCGGCGGTTGGCCCGCTACGTCAAATACGATTCCGCGGCGGCGCGGGTGTAGGTGCCGTCGAGGTCGATCAGGATGGCGCGATCGCCGTCGAGGGCGAGCGGGATTTCGGGGAGCGGCGCCCCGACGGTCAACGGCCGCTGCCACGCCTCCAGCAGGCACGGCTCGCCCGGTTTGGCCGCCGGCACCATCCGGTAGCTGACCGCGAACGGGGCGGGCAGCGGAGGCCGATCGGCCAGTTTCAACTCGGCCGCCACGAAGTCGGCGAACGAGAAGTCGGCGTACCCCGGGTGAACGTCCACGATCAACAGTTGCACCAGGTCGCGGAGGTAGCCGGCGTACTTGCCGCCGTAGTTCCGGCGGGCGGCGGGGCGATCCTTGTTGCGGGGGGACACGAGTTCGACCGCCGCGATCAGCCGGCCGTTGCGGGTGACGGCGATGTGCAGCTCCGGCTGGCGGACTTCCGTGACGACCGCCGAGAAGTCCGGTGCGGGGATGTTCGCCGCCGGGTCGCCGCCGGCCGGTTCGGAGTGCTTGAACACGCCGACGTCCGGCTCGACGTCCAGCGTCAGGGACGTTTCGGCTTCGATGCGGGCGCGATACCCCGGCGGCAACTGCGGCTTGATGTGCCGGGCCAACTCGGTCATCCAGTAGGTGTGCAGTTCGGCCCACCCCGGGACGGCGGACCAGTCGTGCAAGGGCATCGGTACTCCTCAGGGAGGTGTCACCTCACTTCTTCGCCGTCACCCGCGCCACCTCGGCGCAGTCCTTGTCGCCGCGGCCGCTGAAGCACAGCACCACCACCTCGTCTTTCCCCCGCCGAGCCGCTTCCCGCATCGTCTCGACCACGGCGTGGGCGGTTTCGAGCGCCGGCAGGATGCCCTCCAGCCGCCCGCACAGGTGGAACGCGTCGAGCGCCTCCTGGTCGCTCACGCTGGTGTACCGCACCCGCCCGGCGTCCTTCCAGTAGCTGTGTTCCGGGCCGACCCCCGGATAATCCAGACCCGCGCTCACCGAATGCACGTCCGCCGTCTGCCCGTCGTCGTCCTGCAGCACGTAGCTGTAGCTGCCGTGCAGCACCCCCGGCGCGCCGAACGACAGCGTGCTGGCGTGCTGCCCGGCCGCCGGCGAGTGCCCGCCGGCCTCCACCCCGATCAGCGACACGTCGCTGTCATCGACGAACGGGTAAAAGATGCCGGCGGCGTTGCTCCCCCCGCCGACGCACGCCACCACCGCGTCCGGCAGCCGGCCGATCTGGTCCAGGCACTGCTGCTTCGTCTCGATGCCGATCACGCTCTGGAACTCGCGGACCATCATCGGGAACGGGTGCGGGCCGACCACGCTGCCGATGATGTAGTGCGTGCCCTCGACGGTGCTCATCCACTCCCGCATGGCCTCGTTGGTGGCGTCCTTGAGCGTCTTGCTGCCGCTCTCGACGGGGAACACCTCGGTGCCCATCGCCCGCATGCGGAACACGTTCAGCTCCTGCCGGCGGATGTCTTCGACGCCCATGTACACCCGGCAGTCCAGCCCGAACAGCGCCGCAGCGGTGGCGGTGGCGACGCCGTGCATGCCCGCCCCGGTCTCGGCGATCACCCGCTTCTTTCCCATCCGCCTGGTCAGCATCGCCTGGCCGATGGCGTTGTTGATCTTGTGCGCGCCGGTGTGGTTCAGGTCCTCCCGCTTCAGGAAGATGCGGGCGCCGCCGGCCTCCTTCGTCAGCCGCTCGGCGAAGTACAGCCGGCTCGGGCGGCCGACGTACTCGGTCAGAATGCGGTGGAACTCGCCGGTGAACGCCGGGTCGGCCCAGGCGGTGCGGAACTCGCGGTCCAGTTCGTCCAGGGCGAACATCAGGGTTTCGGGCACGAATCGCCCGCCGAACTTCCCGAACCGCCCGAGGGCGTTGGGCACGGCGGACACGGTGGGGGCAGCGGTCGCAGGCATGAGAGTCACCGGTCGCGGAGAAAACACGGGCCACGGTTCATGATAGGTGCCGCACTTCGGCAAGAAGCGCCCTCACCCCCGGCTTCCGAGGACCTCACCCCCCGGCCCCCTCTCCAAAGTGGAGAGGGGGTGTTCAAACGAGATGGGCATCAGCGGATGGCTCAGCTATTCGCCGGGTTGAACGGGTACACCAGCCACGACGGAGAC
>CANJKY010000602.1 GCA_947474875.1 Gemmataceae bacterium | reverse complement strand
TCCCGCCGGTCGCGGTTCCAGGATTTACGCCGGCATGCCGGTGCGGTCGAGGCGGACGGGCACCGGGCGGCCGTTGAACCGCATGCCGTTCAGCGTGCCCACCACGAACTCGGACACCTCGCCCGGCACGTCCACCACGCAGAACCGGTCGAGCACGTCGATGGTGCCGATGTCGCGGGCGGTCAGCCCGACCTCGTTCTCGAACACCTCCATCAGCTCCCGCCGGCCGACCCCGGCCTGCCGCCCGGCCCCGATCCACACGCGGGTCATCCCGCCCTTCGGCCATGCGGGGCGGTCCTGTTGGTACCGCGGGCCGCTGGTCCGCCGCTGCTGGAAGTTGTCCCGCTGCGGCTGCGCCGGCTGGATGTCCGGCTCGTCGTCGGCCGTTTGTGTGGCCTTCGTCAGCATGGCCAGCACCGCCGCCGCGATGTCCTTCGGGTCCAGCTTCGTCGCCAACTCGTCGATCGTCTTGCGGAACTCGGCCTGCCCGCCGGCGGCCAGGGTGTCGAGGATCGCCCCCTGGGTCCGCTCCAGCCGCTTCGCCCGGATGTCCGCCTTCGTCGGCATCGTACTGCCGGTGAACCGCCGGCCGGTGGTGCGTTCGACCTGCTGGAGCAGGTGCCGTTCCCGCGGGTCGGCCAGGGTGATGGCCGTGCCCTCGCGGCCGGCCCGCCCCACCCGCCCGACCCGGTGGACGTAGGTGTCCGCCGACTCGGGCACGTTGAAGTTGACCACGTGCGACAGGTGGCCGATGTCCAGCCCGCGGGCGGCCACGTCGGTGGCCACCAGCACCGGCACCGCCCCGGAGCGGAACTTCTGCATCACCCGGTCCCGCTGCTCCTGGGTCAGCCCGCCGTGGATGGACTCCGGGCGGAACCCGCGGCTCACCAGCGTGTCGGCCACCCCGTCGGCGTCGTTCCGCGTGCGGCAGAACACGATGGCGGACGTGGCCCCCTCGAAGTCGAGCAGCCGGGCCAGGGCGAGCGCCTTCTGGTCGTGACGGACCACGTACACCAACTCCCGCACCTTCGGCGCTTCGCCGGCGGCGGGTTTGGCGCGGGCGATTTCCACCCGCTGCGGGTCGGTCAGGTGCTTGGCGGCGATGGCGGCGATCCGCGGCGGCATGGTGGCCGAGAACAGCATCGTCTGCCGCGTCTTCGGGGTGGCCGTCAGCAGCGCGTCGAGGTCATCCGCGAACCCCATGTCCAGCATCTCGTCCGCCTCGTCCAGGATGACGGCGGACACGTTCGTCAGGTCGAGCACCCCGTTCCGCAGGTGGTCGAGCGCCCGGCCCGGGGTGGCGACGACCACGTCCGGCTTCTGCCGCAGCCCCCGCACCTGCTCGGCGTACCCGGTGCCGCCGTAGATGGGTACCACCTTGATCTTCATCGGCTTGCCGTAGGTGCTGATCGCCTTCGCCACCTGGATGGCCAACTCCCGCGTCGGCACCAGCACGAGGGCGGCGGGGTGCTTCCGCTCGGCGGCCAGCCCGAGCCGGTGGACGAGCGGCAGGGCGAACGCGGCCGTCTTGCCGGTGCCGGTGGCGGCCAGGCCGATCAGGTCGCGGCCGGCGAGCAGGTGCGGGATCGCCTCCCGCTGGATCGGGGTCGGGTCGGCGTACCCGGCGGCGGTGAGTGCTTCGACGATCTTCGGGTCCAGGCCCAGGGCGGCGAACGGGGACGGGGACACCACCTCGGTCACGTCGGTCGATTCGGTCAATTGGTCGGACAAAACGAACCTTCCTCCCGGGGTCAGCCGGGATCAATCGGGGAACGGACTGTGCGAGAGGGGTAACGGGCCGCAGACGTGCGGGTACTGACCCCGGGCATTCGCAGACAGGACATGATACGGGGCGGGCGGGTTCGCGGCCGCGAGATTTCGGCGAACCCGGCCCTTCAGGAAATGACCAATGACGAATGACCCACCATTGACCAAGGGAAAGACAGCCGACCCCTTCGTCATCCGGGGTTCGGCCTTCCTTCGTCATTGGTCATTGGTGGGTCATTCGTCATTTCCCAAAGGTTCACTTCCCGCTCAGCGTCTTCACCACGCCGGCCGCCCAATCGCCCACGTCCTGCCCGCCGAACACGATCACATTGTCGCCCGACGCCTGCACCTCGATCTTCGTCGGGCCGAACTTCTTCTCGCCCAGCTTCCGCAGCAGGTCGGCCACGTCCGCCACCGGCAGCGGCAGGTCCGCCTTGGCGAACCGCGTCCACTGCCCGGCCAGTTCCTTCCGCTGCGGGGTGGGCGTGTCCGCGGTCAGCGCGGTCAGCCGGTCTTGCAGCCGCTTGATCTCGGCCGCGATCGCCGCCGGGTCGTCCTGTTTCACCGCCATGCGGGTGGTGTACTTCCCCGCCTCCCCCGGCTTGGCCGCCGGGTCGGTCGTGGTGGTGTACCGGCCGTCCGGCTTCGTCTGGGTCGTCATGCCGAGCGAGCGGTAGTAGTCGAGCACCAGGGGGGAGGTGGTCCCCGCCTTCGCCGCATCCGCCTTCGGCCGGCGGAACACCCACAGCAGCGTCTTCGGATCGACCATCGGGGTGGTGCCGCAGTACACCCACCCCTTGTCCTCCTGCCGCTGGAGGAAGTCCATGAACCGCGTCTGGTCCATGTCGCTCACCGCCACGAACTGGTAGTCGTTCCGGGTGGTGGCGTTGGTGGCGTCGGCGGCGATCTTCACCCCCGCCCGTGGGGATTTTTCCGTCTGGCGAGCGGACATGTCGTCGTACACCGCTTCGTAATGCCGGATCAAGTCGACCCGCTTGGCGGCGTCCGCCGCCTCCTGCTTCGCCTTCGCTAACTCCGCTTCCAGTTGCTTCACCCGCTCGGCCGGGGACTGGGGCATGCCCGGCGGCACGTACTGGGCACCCGCTGTGCTCAGCCACCCGGACCCGGCGGTCAGCCCCAACCCGCACGCGACCAGTAATCCGGCGGCGAGCAGTTTCACCTGATACACGCTCATGCCAATGACTCCCTGAGAGAGTTGGAGGATCGAACCCGGAACCGCGAACCCGACCCGCATCAGTTCGGCCGCCTTCGCCGTCACGTTCGGCGGTGGCACGGACAACCCGACCGCCGCCACCGCCCCGAGGGTCAGCCCGCGGGCGTCCAGCCGGGCCAGCACCGCGTCCTTGGCCCGCGTCAGCCGGCCGGACAGGGTGCCCAGCTTCCACCCGAGTTGCCCGGCCACCTCCGTCTGCCCCTTCCCTTCCAGGCAGCACAGGACGAACGGCACCCGCAGCGTGTCCGGCAGCTTTGCCACCTCTTCGTGGACCGCGGCCAGCGCCCGGTCCCACGCCGAGTCCGGAACGGCGTGGCCGTTCCGCTCGCGGCTGGCCGTCGCCGCCTCGCGGCCAGTCCGCCGCTTCGCCGCCAGCCGGGCCTTCGAGCACACCCGGTACGCCACCCCGTGCAGCCACGCCGACAGCTTGCCCGCGTCCCGCACCCTGGCGGCGTTGCGGACCAGCACCAGGAAGGTGGCCTGGAAGGCGTCGTCCGCCTCGGCGTCGGACCGGGTGAGGTGGCGGCACACCGCCCACACCAGCCGCCCGTGCCGCTGCACGAGAAGCGCGAACGCCGCCTCGTCCCGGTCGGCGGCG
>CANJKY010000601.1 GCA_947474875.1 Gemmataceae bacterium | reverse complement strand
GTGGCGAGCGGTCGGCTGACTCGCCCTTGTTACGGCGGTCGATCTCGGCGGCCAGTTCGCCGAGTACCGCCGGCAGGTGGTGCCGCTCGACGATGCCCGACCCCAGCCCCAGGTTCCGGCACACCCCGCGGAGGTGGTCGGCGAAGTCGGAGTCGTCTGGCGTGCCGTCGAACAGGAGGATCGAGCGAGTGTCGCCGGTCGGTCGCAGCCGGGCGGCCAGGGTGACGAGGCCAGCCGAGAATACGCCCAACGCCGCCTCGTCGGACTGGCCGACCATGAGCAGGTTGGACGCGGACTGCGGGCGGAATACGGCGGCGGTCGGGTCCTTGATGGCCACCGGGTCGCCTAGCCACAGCGTCGGCGGGCCGAACTCGACCACCTGTTCCGGTGTCGCTTCGAGCAACCGGATCAGCCGCTTGTTCGCGGTCAGGTCGCCGGCGGCGCTGCCCTCGAACACCAGCGGCGGCGGGTACGCCCCGGCGGGGGCGCGGCGGTGCAGGTCGTCCACCACCCGCTCCCGCACCCCCTCGTCCAGCCAAACCACCTGGAACGGGTCGTTCCCCTCGGTCAACCCGTTGGCGTCGTTGTAGATGGCCTCACCGGGTCGGGTGAGCAGGCGGGCGGCGGTGTTCTCCTTGCTCAGGATGAGCTGGGCGTCGGCCTCGCTGCACTGGAGGGCGATGCGGACGGCCATCTGGTCGATGGTGCTGCGGGCCAGACTGAACGCCCCGCCCAGGGTCTGCGACCCGAGCAGCACGTGAACGCCGAACGCCCGACCCTGCCGCACGAGGCGGTCGAGCAGCAGTGCCGCCTCTTGCGACAGCTTGTCGTCCTCGACGAAGAACTCCTGAAACTCGTCCACGACGAGCAGGATCCGCGGCAGTTTCACCCCCGGCCGGGCTTCGCGGAACCCGGCCACGTCGTTCACCCCGGCCCGGCGGAACTCCTCGCCGCGTTCCCGCAGGATGCCGTCCAGCCGTTGGAGCACGCTCAGCCCGAACTCCCGCTCGCTCTCGATGGCCACCACCCGCGCGTGCGGCAACTGGTGCTCGGCATACAGCTTGAACTCCACCCCCTTCTTGAAGTCGATCAGGTACAGCTCGGCCTCGTTCGGGCTGTAGATGAGCGCCAGGTTGGTGATGAGCGCGTGCAGCAGGGTGGACTTGCCGGACCCGGTCTTGCCCGCCACCAACGCGTGCTGGGCGGTGCCCTGGCCGAGCGCGAACACCTGCCGGCGGGTGGCCCCGGCCCGGCCGATCGGCACCTCGATACCGCGGGTGGTGCTGCCCTTCCAGATCTGGTCGTCCGGCGGGGCGATGTAGCTGAACGGCACCTCCACCCGGCCGGCGGTCTTGCTCGCCTCGCCCACCCGCCGGACGATCTTCGCCACCTCGGTCGGCGGGGGCGGGGCGTCGAGGGCGAGCGGGAACGGGGTGAACGTGCCGTCCTTCGGTACGAACCGCCCGTCCTTCCAGTTCAGTGTGAACGCCACCTGCTCCAGGTCGCTCAGCCGGAAGTCGCGGGGCAGGGCGGCGGCCGTGTCCACGCCCACCAGCGTACACACCCCGCACGCCGGCCCGCTGCTCATCACGCTGACCAGCCGCTTGGCCGCGTCCGGGGTGAAGTGGGTGGGGAAGTTGGCGACCACCAGCACCCGGTACGGCTCGGCCACCTCGCCCGCCGCCCGGTTGTACTCCTCGATGCTCTTGTACTGGTTCCGCAGGTACTTCTGGATCACGTTCTCCATGTGCTCGGTCAGGTCGGTCAGCCGCGCCTCGATCTGCCCCGGCTCTGTCCAGATGCGGGAGGTGACGAGCAACTCGTCCGAGTCGGCCAGGTGCATGAACGAGGCGAAGTTCTCCCCGCGGCCGACCGGGTCGAAGATGGTGAATCGCACCTTGCCCGGCGGCAGACCGGTGAGGAAACGCAGCATCATCGCCTGGAGCACGCGGACGGCTTCGGCCCGGCCGGCGTCCTTCGCCTTGAGCAACACCGCCGCGTGGTCGGGGAACGGCAGGAACGCCGGCACCTGGGCCTTGAGCGGCGTGGCCGGTAGCAGACGCGTGTCAGCCGGCTTGCCGTCGGGCAGCGCGAACAGATCGACGTCATACTCGCCGAACCGTACGCCGCCGGGCACGCTCGTCGGCAGGTCGGCCGAGCCGTCGGCAACCGCAGGCCAGTCGGGGAAGGAGGCGTCAGAAGCTTCCGTGAGCGTGTGGAACGACTCCTCCAACTGCCGCAGTCCGTTGAACCAGTTGTCGCTCGTGTCTCGCCACCGCCGGTCTCGCTCCTCGACGGCCGCGGCCAGTTTCGTCGAGTACCGCTGTTCTACCTGTGTGGCCTCGGTTTCGAAGCGGGTGGCCAGTTGTTCGGATAGCGAGTCGTACTTGGTGCGGTCGGCGGCCTCGGCGGCGGCATGCTCCTCGCGGAGGGACCGCCGCTTGTCCGCGGTCTGCCGTTCAGTCGTGGCGACGGCGGTGACGCACTGTTTGACCACCGCGGCGATCTGCGGGCGGAAGGTGTCGTCGCACGCCCGCTTGTTCGAGGCGTTGATGGTCTTTAGTTCGGCCACATCGAGGGCGTACTGCTTGGCCGCGTGGCTGGTCAACAGGGTTCGCGCCCGCTCCGCCTCGGCCATGTACACGCCCAGCGCCGCCCCGCGGTCCCGCACCTGCTTCCGCGCGAGGGCGTACACGAGTTGACGGAGCAGCAACCCGCCGACAATCGCCCCACTCACCCCGACGATCAGCGTCATGCCGAGGGACAACCGGGCGAGCAGGGCGACGGCCATGCCGATGCCGCCGGCCACGAACACACACCAGGTGGTGCCGGCCACCCCGATCAGCTTGGGAAGCTTGGACGAGATCAGTTTGTCGGCCGCCGCGTCCACGTCCTCGACGCACTTCTCCAACTTGCCGGAGTAGTCGGCGGTGGCGACCGGCGGCAGTTTTTCGGCTTGGAAATCGATGTCCTCGCGGGTCAGGTTCACCGCCGCCAGGGTTTGCTCGGCCCGCTCCCAGATCTCGCCGAAGTGGAGACCGGCGGTGGATACGGCGCGGTCCAGATCCGCTTTGCGGTCCGCCGCCTCCTTCTCCCCGGCTTCGAGCAGCGAGTCGATCGTCCACAACTTGTCCTGGTACTCGGTCTTCAGCGTGTCCTCGGCGTCGCGGTGCTGGTCCTCCAACCGCCGCTTCGTCTCCGCCCCCGTCCGCTCCAAGTCGGCGAGCGCGTCCGCGTACCGCCGGGCGGTGTTCGCCTCGGCTGCCGCCCGCTCGGCGGCCAACTCGTCCTCAGCTTTCCGGCGGGTGGTCGACAGCGTCTTGCGGGCCTTCTGCACCTCCTTCTCGGCCGCGTCGACCGCCGCCGGGTACTCGGTGGCGACGGCCTGCTCGCCGGCGTGCCGGTCCTTTACCAGCTTGAGCAACAGCCCGAAGGCGTCACGCTGCACCTCGAACAGTTGTGCGTCGGGCATTGGGCCACATCCAATCAGGTCGGGGGTAAGGTCAGTCGTTCGGGTCGAACTCGCACTCCCGGCGGACGTTAGCGAACACAGTGATCAGTTGATCGACCGCCCGCAGCAACTCGCCCACGTGGTCGTTGAG
>CANJKY010000600.1 GCA_947474875.1 Gemmataceae bacterium | reverse complement strand
CGCCCGCACCATAGTTAGGGTGTGCCACGTCGGGAGAATCCATGTTCTGGAAGAAGCACCAGCGGGTGTCCGAGGCGCCGACGAACCCGCACGCCAAGGGGGAGAGCAAGGAGTTCGACGTCGCCGACCTGTACCGCGGGCCGGTGGCGGTGCCGGAGAAAGCGGTGGGCGGGGCGCTGCCGCTGGATGAGAAGCTGCGGCAGGCGTACTTCTGGATCGTCAACCACGCGGTCATCAGCCCGTTCTACGACATCGAGTACAACGATGGGCCGGCACACACGGTCGCCCTCGGCGACCGGCAGAACCCGGTCGTGTTCCCGTCCGGGCAGAGCTATTGCAGCTTCGTGCTGCTGCCCCTGCTCACGTTCGGCGTGCGGGCGAAGTGCCTGCTCGTCGGCGGCCCCGGGCGGGGCAAGACGACCACCGCCATCCTGATGGGCGTGCTCTCCGGCTACCCACTCCGCGAGGTGCGGCGGGCGATCCAGAAGGGCCAGCCGCAGATGACCATCGCCGACCTGCTCGGCAGCCCGCTCCCCGCCGACATCGTTCAAGCCCGCAGCCTGGATCAGATCGGCATCGGCTGGCGGAAGTGGCTGAGCATGCGGGTGAAGATCATCGACGAGTACAACCGCATCCCCACCCGCACCCAGTCGGCCCTGCTCACCCTGATGGCGGACAACTACGCCGAGCTGTACGACCAGACGTTCGAGTGCCCGGACGCCGCCTGGTACCTGACCGCGAACGACGACGCCGGCGGCGGCACGTATCAGGTGATCGAGGCCCTGCGGGATCGCATCGACATCGTCGTGAAGGCCCTGCACTTCAACTCGCGGTTCCTCGGCGACCTGCTCGGCCGGTTAGAAGCCGGCATCCACCCGGAGGAGGTGGTTCCCGGCCAGATCATCTTCACCGAGGAGGACGGCGACCGGCTGAAGAAGGAGATCCGCCGTGTGACGGTGCCGGCGGCGGTGTTACGGCGGCTGGAGTTCTTCGCCAGCCAGTTCGAGTACCTCGACCCGGCGGCGGCGCAGATCGAGTACAAGACCAAGGACACGGTGAAGCTGGCCGGCCTCGACTGGGCGCAGGCGAACGCCCTCGACACCGGCAAGGACCGGGTGAAGGACGTGGGGGCGCAGACGCGGAACGGCATGTCGGTCCGCAGCCTGATGACCTGCCTCACGTTCGTGAAGGCGATGGCCTACTTCCGCGGGGCGAAGGAGGTGTCGCTGGAGGACGTGCGGCAGATCATCCCGTTCGTCCTGCACGACAAGTTCTCCCAGGAGCCCGACTGCCCCTTCTTCGAGGTGCCCGAGAACGCCGCCTTCCGCTCCGACAAGGTGGGCTGGATCCGCCGCATGTTCGACCTGTCGTGCGCCGAGTTTGACCGCCTCGACCGCGACCGCGACGACCCAGTCGGCGAGCTGAGCGCCGAGTTCGAGAAGGGGCTGGACGGCCTCACCCGCAAGGACGTGCGGGCCCGGCTGGTGAAGATCGAGCGGGTGCTCGGCCAGTGGGCCAAGTCGCGGAAGTTCTACGGGCACATGTTCGACGACGTGCTGAAACTGAAGTACCTGCACCAGCGGTACACGAACTACCTGCGGTGGCTGGAGTGGACCGGGTGACGGTACGAACCGGGAGGCACCATGAGCGTGGAACTGTCGGTCGTGCGGGATGACGTGACCGCCGTCGCGGCCGACGTCCTGCTGCTCAAGCACGCCCAGGCGCACTACGGCGCGGACGCCGTGGTGGCCGACCGCCTGACTCGCTCCGGCCGCCTGTCGGAGGCCAACCTGTCGCCGGACGACGGGTCCCACGTGCTGGTGCCGTCGGCCGGCGAGATCGCCGCCGCGAACGTCCTGTTCGTGGGCGTGCCCGGGCTTCGCCAGTTCCGCTACCGAGAGATCCGGCAGTTCGCCCGACGGGCGATCCGGGCGTTGGCCGACAGTCGCCTGCCGGTACAGACGCTGGCCACGACCGTCCACGGCCCCGGCTACGGCCTCGACATGGAGGAGGCGTTCCGCTGGCTGGTGGCCGGCTTCCAGCAGGGGCTGACCGCCCACTCGCTGCCCAGGCTGCGCCGCCTGATGTTCGCCGAGCGGAACCCGCGGCGGTTCGAGATCCTCCAGGAACTGGTCGCCGACACGGAGCTGGTGATGCCGTCCGCCCCGCTCGCCACCCCGACGGTCGTGCCCGCGCCGGCCCTGGAGCCGAAGCGGAAGCAGTCCGTGTTCGTCGCCATGCCGTTCAACGACGAATTCGAGGACGTGTACCAGTTCGGCATCTACGCCGCCGTGCGGAAGTGCGGGTACGTGTGCGAGAAGGTGGACGAGTCGGTGTTCACCGGCCCGATCGTCGAGCAGATCACCGAGGGCATCAAGAACTCCACGTTCGTCGTCGCCGACCTGTCGCTGGAGCGGCCGAACGTGTACCTAGAGGTGGGCTACGCGTGGGCGCTGAAGAAGCCGGTCGTCCTGGTCGCGCGGGAGGGGCAGCGGCTGCACTTCGACCTGAGCCATCACAAGTGCCTCTTTTACAAGAACATCACCCGCCTGTCGGCGGCACTGGAGAAGACGATTCAGGACATGTTCGGCCCCGGCGGGGAGACGTGACGTGGCCGATCTCCCCCGACCCGTCGCCGCGTTGCTGGACGCGCAACGTGAAGCGCTGAACGAGCGGTTCGCGGCCCGCCGGCGGGGCGGTGCCCGGATCGAACCCGCCGCGTTCCTCGCACACCTGCGGGACATGGTCGGCCCTCTGTTGGCCGATGTGTACGCCCGGCATCCGGAACGGTCGCCGGCGGTGCTGTCCGCGCTGTACGACGCCTCGCTCGACCTATTTGCCTCCTCCTTGCTCGGCCACGAGGCCAAGCTCCCGGCCATGCAACGGGCATGGACCGAACTGCTGCCGAACGCGGTCACGCTCCTGGCCCGCGAGCCGGAATCGCTGGTCGGCACCCTGTGCAACGCCCTCTTCCAGGTGGCCCAGCAGAGAGGCACACGGCACGACCTGTGGCTCGACCGCATGAAATCGGCGCTCCCGCACTGTTCTTCCGTCGCGAACGTGCTGGACGCCGGGGTGGTGGCCGCGTGGCAGGCCGGCATGCCGCAGTTCCGTGTCCCGGCGCTCGCCGCGGCCGAACGGATGAAGCCGACGCTCGCCGCGATCTCACTCGGCCTGCCCGACGGGACGACGGCGGAGGGGTGCGGCGGCGTCATCGCCGCACTGAAGCGGGACCGCTGGTCCCGCGCCGGGGTGGCCACAGCGTCCCCCGCTCTGTCGCCGGTCGCTCAAGCAGGGGCGTTCATCGGGTTCGGCGGGCCGTTCCCCCGCCCGCCAGTGGTTCGCTGTGTCGGCGGTCGGCTGATCGTGTCGGTCGGCGACACCGCCCACTGGCACATGGTCGCCGACGCTTTCGGCGTGTGGTTCCGGCGCACCGAGGGCCTGAAGGTCAAGCCCGAGCCGCTGCCCGCCGACATCGCCGTTGACGCCCAGGGGACCGTGCGGTGGGGGCGGTTGACGTGCAAGACCCCGCATCTCGCCGGACACACCGCCGCCGCCTGCGACGGCGAAACGCTGGCGGTCACCATCCCGACTTCGCATCACGTG
>CANJKY010000599.1 GCA_947474875.1 Gemmataceae bacterium | reverse complement strand
TCATGACTTCTTCGGCGTCGGAGCCGAGTTGCTCCCGCATCGCCTTCTTGATCACCGCCGCGAACCCGTCCCGCCGGTCGTCCCGCTTGGCCACGAGGGCTTCGACGTGCCGGCGGATGTCGTCCAGGGCGCTGCCGACGCGGGCCGTGTGCTTGCGGGCGAACTCGATCACCTCGACCGCGTCCCAGACGATATGGTTGGCGCACACCTTCTGGAACCAGAACGTCTGGATGCCGACCGACCGCTTGCCGACCTCCGAGTTCCAGACGAAGAAGCCGGGGGCGAACGCTTCCCCGTCGATCTCCGCCCACCCGGCCGGGTCGATGAGGAACGCGAACAGGTCTTGCTCCCCGCAGTAGAGTCCGGTCGCGCCGTTGAACCCGGCCTGGGGCGGGGTGAAGTCGGTCGCGTACTCCTTGAGCATCCCGACCAGGTCGGCGTTGTGCAGCCGGGTGTACGCCGTCCCGTGGACCGAGCGGATGCCCTCGCCGCGGGTGAGCAGTTGGAGCGGCTTGGTGCCGCCGGGCAGCGTTTCGCGGAACGCCAGAGCCGCGGTGTTCGGGGTGAGCCGGTTGACCGTCTCCTTGCCGACGCGGGCCAGCCCGCACAGTTGGCCGAAACTCCAGTCGTTCAGCGTGAACGGAGCGTCGCTCCCGGCCCGCAGGCCGAGCCGTCCGTCGGGGGTGGCCTCGGGCACGAGTTGGGCCGGCGACACCCAGGCGTCGGCCGACTCGTCCTTCTCCCGCCGGCAGTGGGCGAGCAGGGCGTCGAGCGACGGGAACCGCTCGTCCGGCGTGCGGCGGAACAGTTCCCCGCTCGCGCGGGTGAGGTGTTGCTTCGTCATGGCGAATCCTCGGAAGGGAACAGGGATAAGGGGGTGAGAAACCAAACCGTGTTGCACCACCGGCCTCTCGACCGGGCGCGCGGGGCGGGTGGTCGTGAAGTCGGGGAATTCGTCTACCGAACGGGTACGGTGGAAAAGGGCGAACGGAACAGCCGCTCAAGTAGCACGGTTCTGATGGGACTTTCAAGTCGCCCGAATCGAGATCGGGGCAGGCCGCGACGAATCTGTTGACTGATCCAAGGTGCCAAACCCCTCCGACTCCCTCCGGTTTAGGCTGACCGGGGGACACAGACCCGCCCAGGCAGCCTCACGCGAGGAGCCGTCACCATCGGCCGTCATCGGGGCGCGGGGCTTGTGAACCCCGATGACGACCGACGGCGACGGCTGACGACTCCTTCACCCATCCCGTGCCGGATTTGATTCCGGACCGAAAACCGTGGTAGTTCTCGCGGCCAGTCGCTCACGCTCTCTCGACCCGACCATCCGGTAGACGCTTCCCACGCCGACTCCGCGAGCCGTCTCGCGCGCGGAGACCGGTGGTGCAATTCGGTTTTCCAATTCCCAGTTCCATTCCCCTTGGAGGCGTCGCCATGACCGCGACGACGACCACGTTGGGCGAGTTCATCGCCCGACTCAAGCAGGGCGACCCCGTCCCGCGACCCGCCCACGAAGGGTGGTCCGCGATGATCGCCCGCACGACGCTGTTCGGCCGCGTGTGTGAGGTGGCCGGCGAGACCTACGACTACTTCCTCGACGTCCTGCCGCCCCGGTGGATGGGCGACGGCGGCTACGCGTTCGGCGAAGGGTCCGACCCGCTCCGCCTGTTCTGGGCGGCCAACACCCCGCACGGCCGGCAGTACTTCTGCCGCCAACTCGACGAGGCCGAATCCCGGCAGTTCTGCCGGCTCGCCCGCATCGCCCGGTCCTCCGGCTGACGGAGGACGACCGATGTTTCACGACGACCGCACCTGGTGCGTCCGCCCCGAGGGGACGCCCGAAGCCGTGGCCTCGCAGCTGACCCGCCGGACCTGGCCGGCCTGCACGGCCTTCACCGTCGGCGGCTACCTGTTCCTGAACGACTCGCTGCCCGAGGACGGGTCCACCGACTACGCGGTGGTGAAACGCCCGACCGTACCGGGAGCCGGGTTCGTCCAGGTCGCGTCGCTGACGCTGGGCTTGTGGAGCTACGAGAACGCACTCGACCTCATCCTGTCGGTGCTGGCGGGCGACCACGACGCCCCCGCCACGGCCTTCGCGGTGGACCCGCACCTCGAACCGGCGGCCGCGCACAGTGCCCGGCACTGCCCGTTCTGTTCCTGACCCCGTTCCATACCCAACCGAGGATTCGTTCGATGACGACCACCAAGCAAGACCCCGCCAAGAAGGGGCAAGCCGACAAGGCCAAGCCCGTCCACGAGATCCGCCTCGGCCGCATCCGGGCCGCGATCTGGCTGAACGAGACGGAGAACGGCCCCCGCTACAACGTGCAGATCAGCCGGCTCTACAAGGACAAGAACGACAAGTGGAAGGACTCGTCCAGTTTCGGCCGGGAGGATCTGCCCCTGGTCGGCAAGGTGGCCGACCAGGCGATGGTCTGGATCTACGAGAACCCGGCCGCGGCCGAGAAGTAACCCGGAGGAACCCAATGGAACCTTCGGGATCGGTCCGTGTGCCCCTCGGCCGGACCGTGGCCACGCCCGCGGCGCTCGCGGCGGTGTCGCAACCCGACATCCTCGCCGCACTCCGCCGGCACGCGGCCGGCGACTGGGGCAACGTGGACCCGGACGACCGGGCCGCGAACGACCTCGCACTGGCGACCGGCGGGCGGCTGCTGTCGGTCTACGAGTCGGCCGAGGAGACCACCTTCTGGGTGATCACCGAGGCCGACCGGTCCGTCACGACCGTGCTCCTGCCGGACGACTACTAAGAACGGTTTTCCTTCAGGCCCGTCGCACCACCGGGCCTCTCCAACGGGAGAGACCAGTCATGATGTTCGTTTGCTACAGCCTGACCCTCGGGATTCTGGGCTTCGCCTACCACTCGCCCGATCTGTGCCTGCTGATCGGGCTGCTGTTCCTGGCCAAGTCCGTGCTGAAATGACCGGGACACTCGGCCAGTTGACGCCGCACCATAAAGGACGTTATGGTGCGGCGAATGGGCGATAGAACGGTGTCAGGTCCGGCGGCAGATGCCGGCGTTGTCGAGTGGTATCCGGCCGCGAGCGTGCCGGCGGTCATCGACCGGGCCGGCGGGAACGCCCGCAAGCGGTTCCTGGAATTCTTCACCGCGACCATCCGGAACGAGAACACCCGGATGGCCTACGCCCGGGCGGCCGGCACGTTCTTCGAGTGGTGCCGGGAGTACCGGCTCGAACTCATCGACATCGAGCCGATTCACGTAGCGGCCTACATCGAAAGTCACCCAGGCTCGCCGCCGACCGTGAAGCAACACCTCGCGGCCATCCGAATGGTCTTCGACTGGCTCGTCGTCGGCCAGGTGCTGGCGATGAACCCGGCCGCTTCCGTCCGCGGGCCGAAGCACGTCGTGAAGCGTGGGAAAACCCCGGTCCTCGATGCCGAACAGGCCCGGCGGCTCCTCGACTCCATCGACACGGCGAAACTCTCCGGCCTCCGGGACCGGGCGCTGATCGCCGTCATGGTGTTCAGCTTCGCCCGAGTGAGCGCCGCCGTCTCCCTGAAGGCCGAGGACTACTACCAGGACGGGAAGCGGTGGTGGTTCCGGTTCCGGGAGAAGGGCGGCAAG
>CANJKY010000598.1 GCA_947474875.1 Gemmataceae bacterium | reverse complement strand
TTCGCCGGGCTGCGGGAACTGCGGGAGCGGAACTGGGACAAGCCGGCGTTCCAGCCGGACAGCCTGAGCGCGGTCGTCCTCAGCCACGCCCACGTCGACCACTCGGCGTACCTGCCGGTGCTCGCCCGGCTCGGGTTCCGCGGCCCGGTGTGGTGTACCCCCGGCACCGCCGACCTGCTCGACGTGGTGCTGCCGGACTCCGCCCGCCTGCAGGAGGAGGACGCCGAGCAGGCGAACAAGCACGGGTACGCGAGGCACAAGCCGGCCCGCCCGCTGTGTACCGAGGAGGACGCCCGCAAGGCGCTGAAGCTGGTGCGGGGGCGGGGGTACGACACCCCGCTGACGGTGTGCGACGGGGTGACGGCCACCTTCCGCCGCACCGGGCACATCCTCGGGTCGGCGTCGGTGGACCTGCTACTGGACGGCCCCGCGCCGCTGCGGGTGGTGTTCTCCGGCGACCTGGGGCGGTGGGACAAGCCGATCCTCCGCGACCCGGAGTTCGTGCCCGAGGCGGACGTGCTGCTGGTCGAGTCCACCTACGGCGACCGCACCCACCCGCCGGACCCTGCCGACGCGGTCGCCCGGCTGATCAACGACGGGGTGGCCCGCGGCGGGGCCATCATCATCCCGGCGTTCGCCGTCGATCGCACCCAGGAGTTGCTGTACATCCTCCGCCAGCTCGAAGACCGGAACCTCATCCCGCGGCTGCCGGTGTTCGTGGACAGCCCGATGGCCACCGCCGTCACCGACCTGTACTGCCGGCACCCGGAGGACCACGACCTGGAGATGACGGCCCTGACCAGCCGCGACGCCTGCCCGCTGGAGAGCCACGCCGTCCGGTTCGTCCGCACCCCGGACGAGTCGAAGGCGTTGAACTCGATCGACGGGCCGTGCGTCATCATCGCGTCCAGCGGGATGGCCACCGGCGGGCGGGTGCTGCACCACCTGAAGCACCGGCTGGGCGACCCGAAGACGACGGTGCTGTTGGTCGGGTACCAGGCGGTGGGCACCCGGGGCCGGGCACTGCAAGAGGGGTCGAACGAGGTTTACATCCACGGCCAGCGGGTGTTCGTCCGGGCGACGGTGGAGAAGATCGACGGGCTCTCCGCCCACGCCGACCGGGACGAGATCCTGAGGTGGTTGGGCGGGTTCCGCCGCCCGCCGCGGGTGACGTACCTGGTCCACGGCGAGCCACCGGCCCTGACCGCGTTGCAGGAACTGATCCGCCAGAAGTTGGGCTGGGACGTCCGCATCCCGACCGACGGGGAGACGGTGCCGCTGGCCGGCGGCTGACAAGCAAGCCCACCCACGGCCGTGGGTGGGCTTCGAGAGTTGCTACACCTTGAACGTCAGCCCGTCGTGGCTGGGGTCGTAGTCCACCGTCACCGTGCTGCCGTCCGGGATGTCGCCCTTCAGCATCCGCTTGGCCAGGCCGGTCTCGATCTCCTTCTGGAGCGTCCGCTTGAGCGGGCGGGCGCCGTAGTTCGGGTCGTACCCCACCTGCACCACGTGCTTCTTCGCCGCGTCGGTGAGCACCAGCGTGATCTTCCGGTCCGCCAGCCGCTCGCGGAGCCGCCCGAGTTGGATCTCGACGATCCGCATCAAATCCTTCTCGGTCAGCGCGTGGAACACGATCGTCTCGTCCACCCGGTTCAGGAACTCCGGGCGGAAGTGCTTCCGCAGCTCGCCCATCACCGACGCCTTCATGCGGTCGTACACCTCGCCGATGTGCGTCCCCTTGTACTGGAGGATGGCCTGGCTGCCGATGTTCGACGTCATGATGACCAGAGCATTTTTGAAGTCCACCACCCGCCCCTGGCTGTCGGTCAGCCGGCCGTCGTCGAGCACCTGGAGCAGCACGTTGAACACGTCCGGGTGCGCCTTCTCCACCTCGTCGAACAGGATAACGCAGTACGGCCGGCGGCGGACGGCCTCGGTCAGTTGCCCGCCCTCGTCGTACCCGATGTACCCCGGCGGGGCGCCGACCAGCCGGCTGACGGTGTGCTTCTCCTGGTACTCGCTCATGTCCAGCCGCACCATCGCCTTCTCGTCGTCGAACAGGAACTCGGCCAGGGCACGGGCCAGCTCCGTCTTCCCCACCCCGGTGGGGCCGAGGAAGATGAAGCTGCCGATCGGCCGGTTCGGGTCGTTCATCCCGCTGCGGGCACGCACCACCGCCTCGGCCACGGCGGTGACGGCCTCGTCCTGACCGATCACCCGCTTGTGCAGTTCCTCCTCCAGGTGCAGCAGTTTCTCCGTCTCACCGGACAGCAGCTTGGTCACGGGCACGCCGGTCCACCGACTCACCACCGCGGCGATGTCCTCCTCGCCGACTTCCTCCTTGAGCAGCCGCTGCCCGGTGCCCGACCCCTGGGCCGCTTCCAGCCCGGCCAATTGCTTCTGTAGGTCCGGCAGCTTGCCGTACTTCAGCTCGGCGGCACGGTTCAGGTCGTAGTTCCGCTCGGCCAGTTCGATCTGGCGTTTGGCGTCGTCGATTTGCTCCCGCACCTGCCGCACCTTGTCCACGTCCCCCTTCTCGGCCTGCCAGCGGGCCTTCAGCGCGTCGGCCTCGGCCTTGCTGTCGGCCAGCTCTTTCTCCAGCTTGGCCAGCCGCTCCTTGCTCGCCGCGTCGGTTTCCTTCTTCAGCGCCTGCCGCTCGATCTCCAGTTGCATCACCCGCCGGCTGATCTCATCCAGCTCGGTCGGCATGGAGTCGATCTCGGTGCGGAGCTTTGCCGCCGCCTCGTCCATCAGGTCGATGGCCTTGTCCGGCAGGAACCGGTCGGAGATGTAGCGGTTGCTCAGCACCGCCGACGCCACCAGCGCTGCGTCCTTGATGCGGACGCCGTGGTGCACCTCGTACTTCTCCTTCAGCCCCCGCAGGATGCTGATGGTGTCGGCCACGCTCGGCTGGTCCACCTGCACCGGCTGGAACCGCCGTTCGAGCGCCGCGTCCTTCTCCACGTGCTGCCGGTACTCGTCCAGCGTGGTCGCCCCGATGCAGTGCAGTTCGCCCCGCGCCAGCATCGGCTTGAGCAGGTTGCCGGCGTCCATCGCCCCGTCCGCCTTGCCGGCGCCGACGACGGTGTGCATCTCGTCGATGAACAGGATGATCTGCCCCTCGGACGAGGTCACCTCCTTCAGCACCGCCTTCAGCCGCTCCTCGAACTCGCCGCGGTACTTCGCCCCGGCGATGAGCGCGCCCATGTCCAGGGCCACGATCTTCTTGTCCTTCAGCCCCTCCGGCACGTCCCCGCGGACGATCCGCTGGGCCAAGCCTTCGACCACGGCGGTTTTGCCCACACCCGGCTCGCCGATCAGCACCGGGTTGTTCTTGGTGCGGCGGGACAGAATCTGAATGACGCGGCGGATCTCCTCGTCCCGTCCGATCACCGGGTCGAGCTTGCCCCGCTTGGCGAAGTCGGTCAGGTCGCGGCCGTACTTCTCCAGCGCCTGGTACGTCTCCTCCGGGTTCTGCGTGGTCACCCGCTGGCTGCCCCGCACCTCTTGCAACGCGCGCAACAGCCGGTCGTGACTCACGCCGAACTCTTTCAGGATGGTGCCCGCGGCCCCCTTGTCAGCGGTCAGCGCCAGCAGCAAATGCTCGAC
>CANJKY010000597.1 GCA_947474875.1 Gemmataceae bacterium | reverse complement strand
TCTGCCTGAAGGCGTTGGCGAAGCCGCAGCCAGAGCGGTACGCCACGGCGAAGGAACTGGCCGCCGACGTGCAGCGGTGGCTCGCGGACGAGCCGGTCACGGCCTACCGCGAGCCGGTGTCGGTCCGGGCGGGCCGGTGGGTCAAGCGGAACCGGTTGCTGGTGACCGGTGGCGCGGCGGCCGCGTTGGTGGCGCTGGTCGGGCTCGGGGTCGTGCTGGCTCAGGAGGCGCGGGCGAACAAGGTGCTGACGGCGAAGAACGCCGAACTGGCCGGGAAGAACGCCGAACTGGCTGCGGCCAACCGGCGGGTGGAGGCGCGGTTCGCCCTCGCGGAAGACGCGATCCGGACGTTCCACACCGGCGCCAGCGAAGACTTCATGCTGAAGGAGAAGAGCCTCGCCCCCCTCCGCAGGAAGCTGCTCGCCTCGGCCCGATCGTTCTACACGAGGCTGGAGGGCGAGTTGCAGGGGCGGAGCGACCGGGCCTCGCGGACCGCCCTGGCGCGAGCCTACCGTGCGATCGCCAGGTTGACCTTCGAGGTCGACTCGATCCAGGAGGGCCTGGCCACCCACCGGCAGGGGCTGGCCCTCCAGCGGACGCTGGCCGCGGAGGACGGGGCGGGGCCGGACGCGACGGCGGACCTGGCCGAGATGCTGCTCGAAATGCTCTTGCACTTCCACTCACAATTGACGACCGCCGAGACGGACGCGGTGGGCAGCGAGGCCCTGTCCTTGACCCGCGGGCTGGTGGAGCGCCACCCGGGTGTCGAGCGGTACGAGGCCGACCTGGCCCTGAGCCTCGACCGGCGAGGCAGTTCGCGGTTGGTCGCCGGCCCCCCGGCCGACGCGCTGCAAGCCTACCAGGAAGCCGGACAAATCTACCAGAGACTGGTCCAGGCGCACCCGAAGAACCTCGAACACCTGAAGGGACTGGCAGCCAGTACCATGGGCGTGGGGTTGGCGCTCCGGAAGCAGGGCCGGGCGGCGGACGGGGACGCCGCCCTGAGGCGGGCGATCGCACTCCACGAACAATTGGCGCAGGCCGAACCGGGTAACGCCTTCTACCAGAACGCCCACGCACAAGCATGCGTCAACTACGGGGGCGGGCTCGGCAGCTCGCGGTCGGAGGAGGCACTGGCGTACTTCCACACGGCCCAGGGGATCTGGGAGCGGACGCTCGCCGAGCACCCCAACTCCCTCTTCCTGCTGAACAACGTGGCATTCATCCAGGACATGATCGCCAAGCGGTCGTGCGTGCTGGACCGGCCGCAGGAGGAGGCGGCGGCCTACGAGCGGGAATCGGCGGCGTACGAGCGGGCAGCCCAGGCCGACCGGTCCAACCCGGTGTACCCCAACGAGGTGGCCGACTCCCAGGAGACCCTCTCCCTGCTCTACACGCGGGCGGGCCGGCCAACGGACGCCCTGGCCGCGGCCCAGCGGGCGGTGGCGATCCGGGAGGACCTGGCCCGGACCCACCCCGGCGTACAAGCCGACCGACTGGGGGTATGTTACCTCAAGCTGGGAGATCGGCTGAAGGCCGGCGGCCGGGGCGACGACGCCCGCACGTATTACGAGAAATTCCTGGCGACGTTGCCGAAGACGGCGGCCGACGGCGGCAAGCCGACCGCCAGCGCCTTGAGGGCACACGGAATCGCGCTGCAGCGGCTCGGCAGGACGGCCGAGGCCTCGGACTCCTTGCGCCGGGCCCTGGCCCTGATTCAGGCCTCGATGTCGCCCGACTGGTTCGAGCTGGCCCGCACCCATGCCCTGCTGGCCGGCATCGCCCCCGATCCCGGCTCCGGTCTGACCGCGAAGGAGGGCGAAGCCCAGGTCGTTGAAGCCGTCCAGGCGCTGCGGCGATACGTGGCGGGCCGTCATGCCACCGTTCAGGAGGCGGTTGAAGCCGGCTACGTCGATGTCAATTACATAGACAAGCACTTCCAACTCGACTCGCTCCGGGGGCGGGCGGATTACCGGCAGTTGCTAGCAGAGATGCGAGCGCAGAAATCGGCAAAGGGGCCGTGAGTTCGGCAAGCGGCGATGGCCGCTCTCGTTGTAATGGGGCTGACCCGCCCGCAGCCCACGCCTCGACCCGGCCGGCGCGTTGATCGTGGACTTGATCGGCCACCTCAAACAGGGCGTGAAACTGTGCCGGGCGGCTCGTCAGGACCCGGGCACCGCCGGCCGGTTCGAGGGCTGCCGGGTCGACGTCTTTCTCGCCGACGCTGGAGCCGGGGGGCATGTCCTGGTCGGTCGGGGCGCTGTACCTGCCCAGGGAGTAGACCGACGACCGGGACCGCTGCACCGTGGTCGGGGTGCCGGGCGGCTGCACCTCGCCCGGAGAATCCGCCATTCTGCTTGACGGTCCGCGGCGGCGGTGCGACAGTTTGCTCTCCCGCCCCGCTCTCACCGTTCGGCTGGTTTGTTCGTGATGCCCACGCTCGGCCCCCTCGCCCGCCGCACCGTAGCCGTCGTGATCCTCGTCGCGGTGCCGGTCGCCGGGGCCGCCGACAAGCCGGACGGCGACTGGGCGTTCCGGCCGATCCGGACGGCGGCTGTGCCGAAAGTGCCCGAGCCGTACAAGGCGTGGGTGCGGTCGCCGGTGGACGCGTTCGTGCTGGGCAAGCTGCTGGCGAACGGGCTGAAACCGTCCCCGGCGGCCGACCGCCGCGTTCTCGCCCGCCGGGTGTTCATCGACCTGACCGGGCTGCCGCCGACGCCGGACGAACTCGACACCTTCCTGAAGGACGACTCGAAAGACGCCTACGAGAAGTTGGTGGACCGGCTGCTGGCGTCGCCGCGGTACGGCGAGCGGTGGGCGCGGCACTGGCTGGACGTGGCCCACTACGCGGACAGCCACGGACAGGACCAGGACCGGTTCCGGCCGAACGCCTGGCCGTACCGCGACTACGTCATCAAGAGCTTCAACGCCGACAAACCGTACCCGCGGTTCGTCCGCGAGCAGGTGGCCGGCGACGTGCTGTTCCCGACTGACCCGGCGGCGGTGGTGGCGACCGGCTTCCTGGCGGCCGGCCCGTGGGACGAGAGCGGGCTGCGGGACATCAACGAGAACTCGCTCGACCGGCAGGTGGCCCGGGTGCTCGACCGGGACGACATCGTCACCACCACCATGACCACGTTCGTCGGCCTGACCGCCCACTGTGCCCGCTGCCACGACCACAAGTTCGACCCCATCCCGCAGGCCGACTACTACGCCCTGCAAGCCGTGTTCGCCGGCATCGACAAGGCCGAGCGGGAGTACGATCCGGACCCGGCGGTGGGGAAGAAGCGGGCGGCGCTGGCCGCCGAGTTGGCGGACGTTCGCGGCGGGAAGGGCGACCCGCTCTCGGCCGAGCGGCTGGCGGACGTGGCGGCATTCGAGAAGGCGCGGGGCGGCGGGAAGGGTCAGTGGCACGTACTCACCCCGGAGGGCGTGAAGTCGCGGGACGGGGCGACGCTGACCGTGAAGGACGACCACTCGGTGCTTTCCGGCGGCAAGGCGCCGGAGCGGGACGTCTACACCGTCTCGCTGCCCACCAACCTGACCGCCGTCACCGGCCTACGGCTCGACGTGCTCACCGACGACTCCTTGCCGCACAAGGGGCCGGGGCGGCAG
>CANJKY010000596.1 GCA_947474875.1 Gemmataceae bacterium | reverse complement strand
TCCGTCACCGGCGGGGAGGGACGGACGGCCAGCCTGAGCCAGTTCAACACCTACGTCAAGTCCACCGCCTCGTTGATCCAGACGGAGGACGTGTACGCCGCCGCCATGCGGGACACCAAGTACCGGCTGAGCGAGCTGCCCACCATCCGCCAGCAGAAGGACCCGTACAAGTTCTTCGACGAGAAGCTGATCGTGTCGTCGAAGGAGGGGTCGGAGATCATCAAGATGACGCTGGCCGGGGAGAACCCGGACGACGTGCGGAAGATCGTGCAGGCCATCACCGACGCGTACATGAAGGAGGTGGTGTACAAGGAGAAGGACCAGCGGAAGGACCAGCGGGACGCCATCGCCAAGGCCAAGCTGACGCTGGAGAACCAGCTGCGGGCGCGGCTCGGGCTGGGCACCGAGGCGGGGCCGGTGGTGGCCGGCGCGCAGCCGCCGGCGGACCGGGTGATCCCGGCCGGCGGGCCGCAGCCGCCCGACCCGACCGCCCTCCGCCCGGCCGGCGGGGTGGCGGTGGAGAAGCAGCCGATCGGCGCCCCGGTCGGCCCGACCGGCGAGACCGAGCGGATGCAGCAGGCCAAGTTCAGCAAGCTGAACGACCGGGCCGTCGAACTCGACCGGCAACTGCCCAAGCTGGACGCCCAGATCGAGCTGGCGAAGGAAGAGCTGGGGATGCGGAAGAAGGAGTACCAGGAGGCGCTCGACGCGGCCGCCCCGGACGGGCTGGAGAAGGCGGTGCGGGAGAACGACGCCGAGTACCTGAAGGCGGCGGCGGTGGCGAAGAAGCTGGTCCGCGAGGCGGCGGCCAAGCAGTCGGAGGTGAACAACCCGAGCAGCGAGGCGGTGCGGCGGGCGCAGGAGCGGGCGGAGGCGGCCGAGGTGGAGGCGGAGAAGATCCTCCGCAAGAAGGTGGCCGAGGCGAACGCCGTCCGCCGCAAGCCGGTCGAGGACGAGGTGCAGGGGCGGCTGAAGAAGGCGGAGAGCATCCTCCGGCTGCTGAGCAAGGAGCGGGAGTTGGCCGTGGCCGAACTCGCCCGCACGCGGAAGGAGCTGGTCGAGATCCCGAACCCGCCGGAAGCCCGCCGCGACCAGGCGAACCGGGACCGCCAGATCAGCGCCGACGCCACCGCCCTGCTCATGCTGGACGAGACGTACGCCTCGCTCACCAAGCGGCTGCTGTCGGCCGACCTGGACGTGAACACCCCGGACCGGGTGGTCGTCCAGCAGGCGGCGTCCACCCCGATGCAGAAGGACACGAACAAGCAGATCCTGGCCACCGTGTTCGCCGGGGCGCTCGGGTTCGTGGCCGTCGCCGGGCTGATGGTGCTGCTGGAGATGCGGGCGCGGAAGGTGTCGTCGCTGTCCGAACTGAAGGGGTCCGCCCCGACCGCGGTGGTCGGGGTGGTGCCGTGGCAGCCGGACGCGGCCACCGCCCGCGACCCGGCCCGGCGGGCGGAGGTGAACGAGGCGATCGACAAGCTGCGGTCGTACGTGGCCCAGACGTGGCTGGCCCGCGGGGCCACCACCGTCACCGTCACCAGCCCGCTGGGCGACGAGGGCAAGGGGTTCACCGCGTTCGGGCTGGCCAGCAGCCTGGCGCAGGCCGGGTACAAGACGCTGCTGGCCGACTTCGACCTGCGCAACCCGGCCCTACACGCCTATGCCGGGGTGGGCAACGAGCTGGGGGTGTGCGAACTGCTGCGGGGCGAGGCCGACTTCCGCCGCACCATCCAGGTGTTGCCCAACGGCCTACACTTCCTCACCGCCGGCAAGTGGACGGACGAGGCCCGGCAGGCGGCGGTCGGCGGGCGGCTGGAGGCCCTGCTGGGTCGGCTGAAGGAGCCCTTCGACTGCGTGGTGCTGCACGGGCACGCGCTGCTCACCGCCGCCGAGTCGGTGGAGGTGGCCCGACGGTCCGAGGTGGTACTGCTGTGCGCCCTGTACCGGGACACCCGCGTGCCGCTGCTGAAGAAGGCGACCGAGCGGGTGGCGGCGATGGAGATCCCGTTCTCGGGCGTGGTGTATCTGGGCGCCACCCCGAGCGAAGCGCTGTGCTGATGACGAACGCCGCCCCGTAGCCACGGGTCGGCTTTAATCGCCCCGGAACGGAGTCCGAACCCATGATGCGCACCGCGTCGTTCCTGTTGTGCGGGCTGCTGGTGGCCGTCGCCGCCGTCGCCCACGGGGCCATCACCCACCGCTGGGCCACCCTCCAGCCGAACCCGGAGCGGGCGGCCGCCGCCCACGCCCACGTCATCGCACTGGCCGACTACCAGTCGAAGGACATCCCGAGCGAGTTGCCGGTGAAGGAGCGGAGTTCGGTCACCTGCCACCAGTACACCTCCCCGTCCGGAAATCCGGCAGTCGTGGTTTCCATCACCTCCGGCCCGCCCGGAGCGGTCTCGACACACACCCCGGATGTGTGTTACCCCAGCAGCGGGTACGCCACCGTCCGCCCGCCGAAGCGGGAGACGATCGACCTGCCCGGCGGCGGCACGGCCAGTTACATGGTGGCCGAGTTCGAGAAGAAGACGGCCACCACCGTCGAGCGGCACCGGGTGCGGTGGGCGTGGTCGGCCGGGGCCGGGTGGGACGTACCAGACAGCCCGCGGCTGGCGTACCTGAAGCAGCCGCAGCTGTTCAAGCTGTACGTGGTCACCGCCGTGCCGCCGGGCGACGCCTCGGCGGACGGCGACCCGCCGGCCGTGCGGACGTTCGTCGCCGCCGCGTTCGCCCAGTACGCCGGCCTTCTGGCCGGGAACTGATCGCCCCCGCCCGCGCTCGCCCGCCCACTCCGCCGACCGCGACGCCCCGCGGCCGCCCAGAGGGTCATTGTCCGGATGAACACCGTCACCCAACCGATCCCCCATCGGGTCAGCCCGAGGCCCGCGTTGCACGCCCCCGTTTCCGCCGCCCCGCACGCCCCCCCGCCGGTCACGTCGGTGGCGGTGCCGGTGCGGGCGGCGTACCCGGCGAAGGCGGCCTTCGATTTCGCTCTCGCGGCCGCACTGTTTGTGCTCACGCTGCCGCTCACCGCCGCCGTGCTGCTGCTGGTGCGGGCCACCAGCCGCGGGCCGGCGATTTACTCGCAGACGCGGGTCGGCCGCGGCGGGCGGGTGTTCGTCATCTACAAGGTCCGCACCATGTACCACGAGTGCGAGAAGCGGACCGGCATCCAGTGGAGCGTGAAGGGCGACCCGCGGATCACCCCGGTCGGGCGGGTGCTGCGGGCGCTGCACCTGGACGAGTTGCCGCAGTTGTGGAACGTGCTGATCGGCGACATGAGCCTGGTCGGCCCGCGGCCGGAGCGGCCGGAGATCGTGTCCGACCTGCGGGTGTCCATCGGCGGGTACGACACCCGGCACGCGGTGCGGCCGGGCATCACCGGGTTCGCCCAGATCCATCTGCCGCCGGACAGCAGCATCCGCACGGTGTGGAACAAGCTGGTGTACGACCGGCACTACATCGCCCGCATGGGGCCGGCGATGGACGTGTACTGCCTGGCCTGCACCGGGCTGAAGCTGCTCGGGCTGAAGCGGCTGTACCACCGCCCGCCCCGCCGGCCGGCGGGGGAGTGACGGGGCGAGCGGCCCGCGTGAGCGGGCTGTTTGCCGCGGGCATGTGTT
>CANJKY010000595.1 GCA_947474875.1 Gemmataceae bacterium | reverse complement strand
CTCACCTCTCCCCGTCGGGGAGAGGTCGGTTCGAACGGAGTGAGAGCCGGGTGAGGGGTCTTTCTTCGCACTCCTCTCCCGCGCTCGGCTGGCGCCGAGCTTGCCCTCTCCCCAACGGGGAGAGGGGGGAAACAGGAATCACCCGCCCGGCGACAGGTACAAACCGGGTCGGGCGATCTCCATGTACCGATCGGGCTGGGCCGAGGCGGTGAACCCGAACGGGCGGTACAGTTCGTGCGCATCCTTTGTCACCAGCACGAACCGCCGCAGCCTTTGCAGGTCCGGGTGGGCCATCACCGCCTCCATCATCCACTTGCCCAGCCCGCGGCCGCGGTGGGCCTCCAGCACAAACACGTCGCACAGGTAGGCGAAGCTGGCCCGGTCCGTAATGACGCGGGCGAACCCGACCTGCCCGGCCGTTTCATGGTACACGCCGACGCACATCGACCCGGCGATACACCGCTTCACCAACTCCAGCGAGATGCCCTCCGCCCAGTACGACCGGGTGAGGTAGGCGTGGACCGCCGCCGCATCGACCCGCGCCGGGTCGGCGGACAGGGTGTACTCGCCTCGGGTCACATCCATCCGGCACTACTCCAACTGCAACTCCACATGCTCCTGATCCCGAATGATCTCAACGAGGGTGTGATACAGCCTGCGACCTGGCTCGCCCGACTCCCGCTCGAAGTCCTGCCGCGACTTCTCCGCCCCCCGCCAAACCAGGACGTACTCCGAGATCTTCGGCTTACTCCAATAGAGGTAGTCGTTGAACCCGTCGAGGTTGCCACCCCACTCACCACCGAAGGGGCGGATGAAGCTCCGGTTACACTCCTCGATGAACCCAGCGAAGGTGTCGAAGTTCGCCGCGTCGATGAGGTACACCGGCTTCTCGTTCATCGCTTACCTCACCACCCGGCTGGCGCTTCGTAGGGTGGGTCCAGCGGGCGCTTCGCCCGCGCCGACCCACGTCACTCCCTCGTGGGTCATCGTCGGCTGCGCCGACTCGACCCACCCTACAGTTACCCCACCGCCTTCTTCGCCGGCAGCACCTCCCGCTCATCCAGGATCTCGTAGCTGTACCCCTGCTCGGTGAGGAACATCTGCCGGTGGTGGGCGAAGTCCAGTTCCCGCGTGTCCCGCGTGACCAGGGTGAAGAAGTGGGCGGTCTCCCCGCTCGACTTCGGCCGCAGGATGCGGCCCAGCCGTTGCGCCTCCTCCTGTCGGCTGCCGAACGTGCCGCTCACCTGGATGAGCACGTTCGCGTCCGGCAGGTCGATGGCGAAGTTGCCCACCTTGCTCAGCACCATGTGCCGCACCTCGCCGGAGCGGAACTTGCCGTACAGGTCCTCCCGCTCCTTGTTCCCGGTGCTGCCGGTGATGAGCGGCAGGTCGAACCGCTTGGCGATCTGCCGCAGTTGCGTCAGGTACTGGCCGATGACCAGCACCCGCTGGTCGCGGTACTGGTCGAGCAGTTCGGCCACCACCTCGTCCTTGGCCGGGTTCTCGCTCGCCAGCCGGTACTTGTGCCGCCAGTCGGCGATGGCGTACTCCATCCGCGATTTGTCGTCCGGCAGGGCCACCCGGATTTCGGTACACGACGCCGACGCGATCCACCCCTTCGTCTCCAACTCCCGCCACGGCACGTCGTACTTCTTCGGGCCGATCAGGCTAAACACGTCGCTCTCGCGGCCGTCCTCGCGGATCAGGGTGGCGGTCAGGCCGAGCCGCCGGCGGGCCTGGATCTGGGCGGTCACGCGGAACACCGGCGCCGGCAGCAGGTGGACCTCGTCGTACACGATCAGGCCCCAGTCCCGCTCCTCGAACAGCTTGAAGTGCGGGTAGTTCGACGGGTCGGTGTCGCTGACGGTCGGCTCGTCCTCTGCCTCGACCTCCTCCGGCGGCGGCAGTTCCAGGTCGAGCTCGTCCAGTTCCTCCGCCTGGTCCTCCGACCCCTTCGCCCCCTTCTTCTTCCGCTTCTTCCCCGGTCGGTACGTGACGATCTGGTACGTCGCCACCGTCACCGGGCCGATCTCCTTCACCTCGCCGGTGTACTCCTTCACCTGGTCGGCCGTCAGGTCGGTCTTGTCCAGGATCTCCCGCACCCACTGCTTCACCGCGGTGATGCTGGTGGTGAGCACCAGCGTGCTCTTTTGCAGCAGGGTCATGGCGGTGATGCCGACGATGGTCTTCCCGGCCCCGCACGGCAGCACGATCACCCCGCTCCCGCCGCGGGCGTCCCCGCCGGCGTAGAACACGTCCGCCGCCTCTCGCTGGTAGTCCCGCACGGTGAACGGCAGCCCGCTCGCCGCGACCTCCCGCAGCTTAGACGGCAGGTCCGCCCCGTCCGAGTACCCGGCCAGGTCTTCGGCCGGATACCCGACGCCGATGAGCGCCTGCTTCAGCACCCCGCGGTGCGCCGGGTCGATGACGAACCCGGTGTCGCCGAGCCTCTCGCCCAAGTAGTCTTGCAGCTTCTTGTTCCGCGCCAGTTCGGCTACCAAAGCCTTGTCCGGCGAACTGAGCTTCAGCTTCCCGCCGTCGCCCCGCTCCAGCTTCACCCGCCCGTACCGGGACACCGTCTCGGTCAGGTCGGCGGCCAGGTTGGTGGGCAGCGGAAATTTGGTGTACCGCCGCAGCACGTCGATCATCTGGTCGGCGGTGAACCCGGCGGCGGCGGCGTTCCACAGGCTCAGGTTGCTGACGCGGTAGGTGTGGATGTGCTCCGGGCTTTTCTCCAGCTCGGCGAACGGGGCGAGGGCGTCGCGGGCCTCGGCGTACTTCGGGTTGTCCACCTCGACCAGCACGGACCGGTCCGACTGGACGATGAACGGGTTGGTCGGGTCGAACTGGGCGGCGGCCGGGGGCGGGGCGGCCGGGTTGGCGAGCTTCGGTTTCGGCGGCATGGCTTCCGGCAACGGGGCTGACGACCGGGTCCGCCGGCCGCAGGAGTCGAACCGGGCTATGGTACGCGGCGGCGCCGGGGGCGGACAAGGCGAAGTGAGGGAGGACGTAGGGCGATTGTTGTAGGGTGGGTCCGGTCCTGTGAGGACCGAGACCCACGAATTGACAACGTGGGTCTCGGTCCTCACAGGACCGGACCCACCCTACACAACTACACACCGCTATATGTGAGCGCGAATCCGAGCAGCACCCACAGCCCGACGCCGGCCACGCTCACCCCGCCGGTCAGCCCACCAGCCCGTAGCGGATGCGCGGAGATGGCGAGCAGGCACACGGCGGCCCAACCCACGGCATCGGCCGGCCCCCAATCTCTACTGAACCAAAGCCCGGCGAACGGCCCGGCCAGGACTGCCGCCCACACCTCGGCCGTGTCGCCAAAACCCCAGCTCATCTTGCTCGCGCCGCTGAGAGAGGCCAAAGCGGACAGAATCGCCCCGATCCCGAAAGCAGGACCAACGACTTTCAACTGCGTCGCCAGCGACCGTCCCATCCGGCCTTTCTCCGACGCCGTCGGATCAGAATTCACCAACAGCGTAACGATTCTGGATACGGGCTGCAAACACGGGCTTTGTGCCTCACTCGGTTGGGAACTGCACTTTGCGCAATCTCATTGCTTTCAAACTTCCAACTGGCGATCTCCCGCCCCCTGCCGGTCAGTCGAGTGACGGGGCTTGGT
>CANJKY010000594.1 GCA_947474875.1 Gemmataceae bacterium | reverse complement strand
TCAGGTCCAGATTGATACGGCCCCGCAGCCCCGGCATGAGCAGACCGGCCAACCCGAGTGCGAAGGCGAAGAACACACCGATCACCGTGTCCGACGCGAGGGTCGTTTTCTCTTGTAAAAATGCCATCACCACCCCGGCTGTCACCCCGACGGCGGCCATCGCTATCGGTAGCACCCACAGGTGTGGATCAGCCTCGCGGGTTGACCGGATGTTGTAGGCGAGAATCAGACCGAGGAGCGCGAGCGTCACCCCGGCCATTGCAGTGTGTGCCATGGCGTCGGAGAAGAACGCCATCCGGTTGCCGATCACCAGCGAGCCGAGTGCCCCGCACGCCACCGCCACCAACAGCAGGGCGAGCGGCGCCCGCACCTCGTAGGTATGCACCGTCGAGCCGGACATCGTGCTGAGCCAGTCGGCGGTGGCGGTGACGAACTGGTGGACCCAGTCAACGGGCATGGGGAAGGGTCTCGGGGTGTGCCGTCATCCGCTCGGCCGCCTTGAAGAGTAGTACGTGGGCGGCGGTCGCTTCGGCCGGAGTAATGACCAGGGGCGGGGCGATTCTTACCACCTTCTTCGCCAGAGGACCGAGCAGGTGGACGCCGTCGGCGGTCGGCGACTCGCCGCGGTATGCTTCCAATACGAACCGGTTGGCCCACTCGTTCGCCGGTTTCCCACCGTGGTCGGCGAACTCGACACCCCACACCATCCCGCCGTTCTCCCCGCGAACAGCGGCCACGAACGGGAACCGCTTCAGTTCCAGCAACCCGGCCTCGATCGCCGCGGATGACTCCCGCGCCGCCGATAGTACATCCCGGTTCTCGAACTCGTCGAGTGTGGCCAGTACCGAAGCGCACTGGAGAGGGTTGGCGCTCCAGGTGTCC
Organism: Gemmataceae bacterium; assembly: GCA_947474875.1. Lineage (GTDB taxonomy): Bacteria > Planctomycetota > Planctomycetia > Gemmatales > Gemmataceae > JALHQU01. The sequence continues at coordinate 2,776 of CANJKY010000594.1, read as the reverse complement.
GATCCCTCGCCGAAGTCGAGCGAGCCGAAGATGTCCGCCCGGCCGACCGCCGCCGCCACCGGCACGCCGTTGCCCAGCCCCTTGCCCAGCACCACAATGTCCGGCTCGATGCCGTAGGTGACGAACGCGAACAGATCACCGGTGCGACCAAAGTTCGACTGCACCTCGTCCAGGATGAACACGATGTCGTGCTCGCGGCAAAAGCGACTGAGCAGTTGCAGGTACGCCTTCGGCGGGTGGTACGATCCGCCGCCGCCCAGGTATGGCTCGGTGACGAGCGTGCCGATCTTCCGCCCGAACTGGTGCAACAGGGCGTTGAGTTCGGCCTGGTACGGCCGCGGGTCGAACGGGGCGTTCCGCTGCGATAAGTCGCGGCATTCGGCCGTTGGAAACGTGATGAACCGCACCCGCGGGTCGCGTTCGGCGTCGGCCTCGGACCCGGTGACCGCGTTCGCTAGTCCCTTCTTGCCGTGGAACCCGTTGCGAGTGGCCAGAATCATCGGCCGTGTGCGGTCGCGGGCCATCGCCGCCCACAACGCCTTCTGGATCGCCTCCGACCCGGACGCCGCCCACAGCACTTGTTGTAACCGGCTGCCGCCGGGTTGCTTCGATACGGTGTCGATCAGCCGCCGACTGGCCGCCACTTCCAGCGGGGTGACGGCGTTGTAGGCGGTCATTGCCACGGCTGAAAAAAAGCCGGACGGAACATCACTTTTGTTATCCGACTCCGAGCCCGGCCGCGGCCAGCCCATGTACCGGGCGAACCGCTCCATCCACCGCGTCGGGTTGTGTCCCAGGTTGGCGACCAGCACACCGGATGTGTAGTCGTACAGCAGCTTGCCTTCCGGCGTCCAGTGGTAGATGCCGGCGCTGCGAGCCAGCACCGCCTGTGTCGGGGTGAACGTGCGGAGGGACCGCGGTTCGACCGCCGCCGCCCGCTCACGGTGGGCGTTCGACTCGCCTTCGGCCGGGTGCTGAGGTGTCATGCGGGCGGGGCCTCGCGAAGGTACTGCGGCGGGACGGCGTCCACCAGCCACACGCCGTTCGCCGAGCGGTAGAAGGTGAACCCGTCTCGGGACATGCTAGCCGCGTCGACGCCGAACACCAACGGGCGGCCGTGGCGGGTGCCGACGGCGACCGCGGTGGCGACGTCGGCCGACAGGTGGACGTGGTGGCGAGCCATCTTTTTCAGGCCTTCGGTGCGGATGACATCCGCGAACCGGGTGGCGGTGCCGTGGTACAATTCGGCCGGCGGCGGGGTGGGCGGCAGGTCGAGTTCCACATCCGTCGAATGCCCCTGGTTCGCCCGGATCTTCGTGCCCGACGGGTCGTAGGCGTACCGCTTCTTGCCGCACTTCGCCACCACTTCGGTCAATTCGGCGTGGGAGATCGGAAAGCCGTGTGCCGAGGCCGCGGTGAGAAGTAGATCGACCGGCACCCACCCGCCGGGTTCGAGGGTCAGCCCGAGTGACTCCGGTTGGTGCCGCAGGTGCAGCGCCAGGTATTTGCTCACGCGGGTTCGTCTTTGTTCGTTCATGCCGAACGGACGGAGATGCCGGGGGGTGGGTTCGGGCCAGCGTTATCAGACCTTGTCGGCGTACAGCACGTCGGGGGCAGGGCAGCCCGGCTTGTACAGCGCCAGTCCGCCGGCCGACCCGTTCACCTTCACCACCGCTCCGGGGTGTCCGTCCGCCTGAACTTTCAGAATCGCTTCGAGCGCTTGCACGGCGGCGACCACATTCCGGTCCGCAGTCAGGTCGTTGTACCTCAACGCCCGCATTTCCTGCAACCGCTCCGACCGCCCGTGCTCCGGGCCGCCGAACTCGACGAACGCCACCTCGCGGAAGAACCGCTCGATCACCTCGACCCCGTACCCGCGGACGGTCCGCTCGCCCCACGGCTCCAGGAACGCCCCGTTGTAGTGGTGGTTCGGGGTGTTCTTCAGGTCGTGCGGGGTGCGGCCCTCGACGCACACCTCGACTCCCCGCTTCCGCTGGTGGGCGATCCACACCCCGTTGTCGAACCGGAACTGCACCTCCTGGTCCACGTACCCGGGGAAGTTGTCCGGCGTCACCCAACTGGTGTGAATGTCGAACGCCGCCTCCCGGCCGTCAGTGTGGGTGTACACCACCTGCATTTGCACGGAATCCCAGGTCGGGGCGGTGGGGGCGGCGACCAGCCCCCGCTGGCCGGTGGCCGACACCCGCGAGAGAGCCCAGTCCGGGCCGAAGGTGAAGTCGATCAGCTTCAGGTAGTGGACAGCGACATAGGTGCCCGGGTTGCGGCCGGTCACCCACTCGGCGAACTGGCCCATGCCCACCGCCTTCGGCTCCAGCAGCGAACAGTACCCGTTGTTGACGTGCCTCAGCGTGCCGTCCGCCACATGCGTTCGAAGTTTCTTGTGGTCCGGGTCGAGCAGCTTGTGGTAAACGATCTTGGCGAGTACCCGTTGGCGGTCGGCCTCGGCAGTCAGTTCGTCTAACTCGGCCAGCGAGAGCACCGACGGCTTTTCGATCAGGACGTGTTTCCTGGCCCGCAGAGCGGCCCAGGCGGCGGCGAAGTGACGGTCGTCCGGGGTGGCCACGCACACGGCTTGGACGTCCGACGCCAGCAGGTCGGCGAGGCCGGCCTCGCCTACGAAGGAGCGGAATTCGCGGACATGTGGCGGGGCGGCCGCCCGGTACTTCTCGGCCCGTGTTCCGGTGCGGGAGACGATTCCGGCAAGAGTGACGGACGAAACGCCAGCATCGGGGCAATTCGGGTCGAACAGGTGCTG
>CANJKY010000593.1 GCA_947474875.1 Gemmataceae bacterium | reverse complement strand
TCGGCCACCAACTTCTACCGCACCGGGTCGAACACCGACCCGTTCACCACAGCCGACTTCGACGTGGTGTCCGGCAGCGGAACGTGGACCGCGTTCAACAGCGTCTCGCTGGTGCGGAACGCCGGAACAAACTCGCTCGACCTGACGTTTTCCCCCGTGCCGGAACCGGCGACGATCGGGCTGATCTGCGTCGGTGTGCTGACCGCTGGAGCGGCGGTCCGGCGGAAGCGGCAGCCGACGGCGGTGTAACGGCCCACGTTCCTTCCCCTACATTCGTCCGGTATAGTGGACGCGGGGAGGGAACCATGCGGCGGGCGGCAATCGGGTTTGCACTTCTGATCGTCCTGGCGGCGGCAGCGCCGAAAGACGACCGCGCGCCGGACGACCTGATCCGGGCGGGGAACGCGGCCGTGCTGCGGGGCGACTTCGCCGCCGCCGACAAACTGTACGAGGCGGCCGAGGACCGCACCCGCGACCCCGGGCTGGTGGCGTTCAACAAGGGGTACGCCCACTTCCACCGCCGCGAGTACGACAAGGCCGAGCAGCACTACACCCGCTCCCTCGACGACCGCGACGCCCCGCCGGACCGCCGGGCGAACGCCCTGTATAACCGCGGAGTGTGCCTGCTGCGGCTCGGCGGGCTGGGCAAGCTGCGGTCGGCCATCGACAGCTTCGAGCGGTGCCTGGCGACCCACCCGACCGACCCGGTACTCCTCGGAGACGCCCGGCACAACCTGGAATTGGCGAAGCTGCTGTGGGTGGAGGCGCGGGCGAAGGAGCGGAAGAAGCCGCTGCCCGGCGACCCGGCCGACGACCAGCCGCCGCAGCCGCTCCCGCCCCGCCCGGAGATGAACCAGTACGACCCGTTCGGCCCGGACGGCAGCGGCCCGGACGCCGGGTCGCGGTACGCCGGCGGGGCCGAGCCGGGCGGGGCGGCGCCGAAGGGGGCCACCCCGCGGGGCACCGACCAGACGACCGGCGGGAAGGGCCACCAGCCGGTGCTGTCGAACGCCGACAAGCTGCCCGACTGGACCGACCGGCAGGTGCGGGAGTACCTGGACGGGCTGTCCGGCCGGCTGGCCCGCGAGCGGCGGGGGAACGCCGTGCTCACCGCCCCGGCCGAGCGGCCGGCCGTGAAGGACTGGTGATGCCGCCCCTCGCCGTCCTGCTGCTGCTCATCTCTCCGGCGGCGCCCCGCCCGAGCGTCAACGACCTGTCACCGGTGGACCGGCAGCGGGACGACTTCTACGGGGCGATCACCGGCGGCGGGAAGGTGACGGCGGCGTGGGCGCTCAGCACCGACAAGGCGACGCTCGGCACCGACCTGACGCTGACGCTGACGGTGACGAACGCGGCCAACCCGCACGAGTTGTCCCGCCCGCCGCTGGCCGACCGGGACGACTTCCGCAAGCTGTTCGGGGTGATCGAGGATGTCCCCGGCCCGGCCCCGCCGCCGGACGCCGCGAGGGTGGAGTTCCGGTATAAGTTGCGGCCGCGGGCCGAGGGCAAGTACAGCCTCCCCGAACTGAAGTACCTGTACTACGCCCAGGCCGCCCCGCCCGACCGCCGGTTCCAGACGGCGTTCGTCGCAGCCGTGCCGTTCAGCGTGACCAAGCCGCCGGTGCCGAAGTCGCCGGTCGTCCCGCTCGACGGCCCGACTCAGTTCTTCCAGGTGCGGTCCGCCGCGGTGTTCCCGCCGTCCGGCGGGCCGTCCGCGTGGTGGTGGGCCGGGCTGCTCGGCGGAGCGGCCGTGCTGACAGCCGGGTGGATCGTCGGCTGGCGGGTGTGGTACCCGGACGCCGCCCGGCTGGCCCGCATCCGCCGCACCCGCGCTGTGCGGGTGGCGTTCGATCGCCTCCGCACCGCCGCCCTCTCCCCGGACCCGACCGCGGACACCGCCACCGCCTTCCGCCGCTACCTGCACGACCGGTTCGGCCTGCCGTACTCCGCCACCACCCCGGCCGAAGTCGCCACCGGGCTGACCGAGTTGAACCTGCCGCCGGACCGGATCGCGGAGGCCGAGCAACTGCTTCGGCGTTGCGACGCCGCCCGGTTCGCCGCCGCGGGTGACATCATGGTGTCACCTGATGAGGCCTTGCGTCTGATCGAGCGGTGGGAAGGGGTGGCGGGATGACCCCGGTCGCGCTCCTCGCCGTGCTCGCGCTCGGCCAGCCGGACGCGGCGTTCCGCGACGGGCTGGACCTGCGGGCGGACGCGTCCGCCGCCCGGCCGAAGTTCGTGGAGGCGGCGAAGGGGTACGACGCGGCGTGGCAGGCGGGCGAGCGGACAGCCGCCACGGCCACCAACCGGGCGCGGGCCCACGCTCTGGCCGGCGACCTGCCGGGGGCCATCGCCGCCGCTCACGCCGGCCTGCGGCTCGCCCCTTACGACGCCGACCTGCTCCGCGACCTGGACACGCTACGGGACGCGGTCGAGTACCCGCAGGCGCTGCGGCCGGCCCGCCCCGGCGGGCTGCGGTCGCGGGTCAGCCCGTGGGATGTGCTGGCGTTCGCCGCCCTCGCTTCCGTGCTGGCCGGCGTCGGACTGGCCCGCCGGTTCACCACCCGCGACGGCTGGGCGGTGCCGCTGGCGGCGGTCGGCGGGGTCGGGCTGTTGGTTGCCGCAATCGCCGGCTGGCAGTTGGCCCGCGAGGAGCGTCGAGAAATCGACAGGCCGGTGCTGGTGGTCGTCCGCGACACCACCCCGCGGAAGGGGAACGGCGACACCTATCCGGGGCTGACCGAGTGGCGGCTGCCGCGGGGCGGAGAGGTGCGGGAACTGCACCGCCGCGGCGGGTGGGTGCAGGCGGAACTGGCGAACGGGGTGGTCGGCTGGCTGCCCGAATCGGCGGTGATCGTGCCGTGACCCGGTAGAACTCTTCGCCGCGACCTGTGGGAGCGGTGGACGCCTGGCCGCTCCCGCAGGTCGCGGCGAAGAAATTTGACCCCACGAGGTATCCGTGCAACCCGCCCCAAAACCCCGCCGCCGTGGCCGCGTCGCCCTCCGCTGGCTGGTACTGCTCGGCGTCCTCTACCTCATCGTGGTGGCCGTGTTCAAATCGTTCGAGAACCGCCTCGTCTACCCCCGCATGACCGCGGCCGACGGGTTCCGCCCGCCGCCCGCCGTCGTGGAAGACGTGACCGTGACTGCGGCCGACGGCACCCCGATCCACGGCTGGTGGCTACCGCCGGACACCAGCGAGGCGAAGCGGGCGGTGCTGTTGTGCCACGGGAACGGGGCGAACCTGAGCTACCGCGGGGACCTGATGCTCGCCCTGCGGAAGCACCTCCGGTGCGGGGTGTTCCAGTTCGACTACCCCGGCTACGGGCGGAGCGGCGGGGTGCCGGACGAGGTCGGGTGCTACGCCGCGGCGGACGCGGCCTACGGCTGGCTGACGGAAACGAAGGGCGTTCCGACGAACGAGGTGATCGTGTACGGCGAGTCGCTCGGCGGCGGGGTGGCGGTGGACCTGGCCAGCCGGCACGACTGCCGGGCCGTGGTGCTGGCCAGCACGTTCACCTCGCTGCCTGCGGCGGCCCGGGCCAGGTTCTCGTTCCTGCCGTGCCACTGGATGATGAGCAACCGGTTCGACAGCGCGTCGAAGCTCGGGCGGATCACTCGACCAGTGTTCATCGCCCACGGCACCGCCGACCGGACCGTGCCGTTCGGCC
>CANJKY010000592.1 GCA_947474875.1 Gemmataceae bacterium | reverse complement strand
CTCCGGGCCGGCGGTGGCCTGCAGGTACAGCAGCAGGGCGGTGGCGACGGCCGCGTCGCCGGCGTACGGCTTCACCGTACACCCCAGCCACACGTGGTTGTCGGACACCGCCACCAGCCCGACGGCCAGCACCGCCGCCGGCGGGTCGAGCACCCGCCGGGCGAGCGGCACCGTCAGCAACAGCCCGAGAACACTGAACGCGAACGGCACCAGCCGCCACGCGTAAGGCTGGTCGCCGGCGGTCAGGTGGATCAGCTTGAGCAGCCAGACGAACAGCGGCGGCGCGGCGACGGCGTGGTGCATCGGCCCGAGCAGTCCGGCGAAGTCCTTCTCCATCACGTTCACCAGCAGCACCGCCTCGTCGTACCAGATGGTGTGGTTGGCCAAGTAGTGCCACACCCGCAGGGCCAGCCCGCCGCTCACCAACACGCGGACGAGAAAGTGGGCGTCCGTGAACAATCGCCTCATGCCAGCTTGGTCCCGTGTTGTTACCGTGAAGTCGATTCCTCCTCTTCTATTCGGTGATCGGGTCGGGTATAGATGGTGTGGGGTCGAGTTCTCATTTCATACTCGTTTCCGAGGCAGCCCATGGTTCGTCGTCCACGTCCGGGGTTCACGCTGATCGAGCTGCTGGTGGTGATCGCCATCATCGCCATCCTCATCGGCCTGCTCCTGCCCGCCGTGCAGAAGGTGCGGGACGCCGCCGCCCGCATGTCGTGCAGCAACAACCTGAAACAGATCGGTCTCGCCTGCCACAACTACCACGACGCGTACAACGGCATGCCGCCGGCGTGGCTGTACGAGCCGCCGGCCCCGCCCACCCGCCCGACGGCCACCGCCGTCGGCTGGGGCCTGCTGCTGCTGCCGTACCTGGAGCAGGACCCGGTGTACCGCGGGTACAACCAGGACCTGAACATGTTCGACACCGCCAACCAGGCGATGACCCTCAGCCAGTTGAAGCTGTTCAAGTGTCCGGCCACCCCGAACGGCGACCGGGTGGTGGAACTGCCCATCCCGCCGGGGGTGTTGCCCGGCATGCCCGGCGGCACGTTCCGCGGCGGGCCGAGCGACTACTCGGCGACCACCGGCATCCGCAACTGGTGCAACTTCATGGGCACCCCGTGCGACCCGCCGGACATCGGGCAGCGGTGGGGGGCGCTCCAGCCGTGGTCCACCACCGCCGCCGCCGTCGCCGCCCTCGGCGCCCGCCGGTTCACCCTGATCACCATCACCGACGGCACCAGCAACACCATCCTGGTGTCCGAGGTGGCCGGCACCCCGGACGTGTACAACCGCAACCGCCAGAAGATCAGCCCGCTGCCCGGCGCCCCCGCCCCCATTCTGGCCGTGTCCTACGGGGCCGGGTGGGCGAACCCGTACAACGGGGAGAACTGGCTGTCCGGATCGCCGGTGGACGGGAACAACCCGCACACCGCCGCCGGGTCGAGCGGCCCGTGCCTGATCAACTGCTCGAACTACAACGGCCGCGGGCTGTACAGCTTCCACTCCGGCGGGGTGAACGCGGCCATGGCCGACGGCAGCGTCAAGTTCCTCCGCGAGAGCATGGCCACCCGCCAACTGGCGTTCGCCATCACCGCCGTCGGCGGGGAGATCTTCACCCACGACTGAGCCGTTTCGCAGGGTGTGGGTCCGGCCGCGGGAGCGACCGAGGCCCACGCCGCTCCACCCACGCGTCCCGGTCGCTCCCGCGGCCGGACCCGCCCTACCTGTTCATCGGAGTTCCCTCGTGCGCCGCACGCTCGCCCTGATCGCCGCCGGGTTCGCCGTCGCCCTCGCCGGGTGCGGCGGGGACGGCACCCGCAAGACGTACCCGGTCACCGGCACCCTCACCATCGACGGCAAGCCGGCCGACCCCGGGGTGCTGGTGTACCTGCACCCGCAGTACGAGGAGCAGGACAAGTTCCCCATCCACCCGAAGGGGGAGACGGCCGCCGCCGGCGCGTTCCAGATCACCACGTACAACGCGAACGACGGCGCCCCGGAGGGGCCGTACCTGGTGACCGTCGAGTTCCCGCAGCGGGTCGGCCTGTCCCCGCACTTCAGCGGCGACCTGTTCGGCGGGGCGTTCGCCAACAAGGATGCGAACAAGGCCAAGCCGGAGTTCAACCTGACCGTGGGCAAGGAGCCGGCGAAGCTGACCCTGGACCTGAAACTGTCCGCCGACCAGCGGGCGGCGTACGAGGCGGCGAAGCGGGCGTCGGCCGCGAAGCAGGCCGGCATGTTCAACACCGGCGGGCAGTAACGGGTGGTCGCCCGCGCCAGAGGCGGGGTGTCGTCCGAACAGGCCTAGAACCGCTCGAAGCTGTAGTGCGCCGGGTCGACGTGCGGCATCTCCCCGGTCAACAACTCCATCACCAGCTTGCCGGTGCCGGTCGCCATCGACAGGCCGAGCATGCCGTGCCCGGCGGCGACGATCACGTTCGACATGGCCGGGGTGCGGTCGATCACCGGCTTGCCGTCCGGGATCATCGGCCGCCACCCCCACCACTCCTCGGCGTCCGGGCCGGGGGCGATCGGCTCCCTCAGGTACGCCGCCGCCCCGTCGGTCAGCAGCTTCAGCCGGTCGCGGTTCATGGTGGCGTCGTACCCGGCGAACTCCATCGTGCTGCCCACCCGCAGGCCGGTGCGGAACGGGCTGACCGCCACCCGGTGCTCCTCGAAGATCATCGGGTACGTCGGACAGTTCGCCGGCCGCGGGACGGTGATCGAGTACCCCTTGCCGGGGATGACCGGCACGTTCACCCCGAGTTCGCGGTTGAGTTGCGGGGTCCACGCGCCGGCGGCGACGACGACCGCGTCTGCCGGGAACTCGCCCGCTGAAGTGGCGACCGCCTTCGCCTTGCCGCCCTCCTTCACGAACCCGGTGACGGTGCAGTTCTCGACGAACGTCACACCGTACCCGGTCAGCCGCTCCCGCAGCCCCCGCATGAGCACGTCCGGCCGCAGTTGGGCGTCCGACCGGTACAGGTACCCGCCGCTGACCGAGCCGGGCTTCAGGCTCGGCTCTCGCCTCAGCAACTCGTCGGCGTCCCACCGCGTCGCCGGCATTTGAAATTGGTCACTCAGCAGGTGGTCGGTTTCGGCGTAGTGGTCGAACGCCGCCTTCGACCGGAACACGAACAGTAGCCCGTGCGTGTCCCATTCCACGTCCAATTTTTCGTCTTCGAGCAGGTCGTCGAACAGTTTCCGCGACGAGTTGAGCAGCGCCTGGATGCCGACCGCCGACGCCAGCATGTCGGTGCGGTTGCACCGGCGGGCGAACCCGAGGAACCAGCCGAGGTGGGAGAGGGCGTACCCGAGTCGCACCTTGAGCGGAGAGTTACGGGCGAACAGCGTCTTGGTCGTCGCCCACACCGCCCCCGGCACAGCCAGCGGCAGCACGTGGCTGGGGCACACGTACCCGCAGTTGCCGTGCGAGCACCCGCCGCCGACGGTGCCGCGGTCGAGAATGGTGACCCGCCACCCGGCCTTCACCAGGTGGTACGCGGACAGGCACCCGACCACCCCGCCGCCGACGATGACCACAGTGGGCATGGAAGCACCGCCCCAGTCAAAACGAAAAACGCAAAACGAAAAAGGAAGACCGGCTCCCTTTTTCGTTTTGCGTTTTTCGTTTTACGTTACTTCTTGGCCGTCGTCAGCGGGAAGTCG
>CANJKY010000591.1 GCA_947474875.1 Gemmataceae bacterium | reverse complement strand
GGCGGCGGTCTCGGCGGCATCGCATTGAACTGGATGCTGGCCCGTGGGGCCGACCGTGCTGCGTCGTCCAACCCGTTCGCCCCGAAGCCGCCGCACTTCGCCGCCAAGGCCAAGCGGGTGATCTTCCTGTTCATGGTCGGCGGGCCGAGCCAGATGGACCTGTTCGACCCGAAGCCGGACCTGGAGAAGTGGCACGGCAAGCCGCTGCCGGAAAGCACCGGCCGGCCAAAGTCGCAGTTCACCACCGGCAACGAGACCATCCTCGCCAGCACCCGCAAGTTCAAGCGGCACGGGAAATCGGGCCAATGGATGAGCGACCTGCTTCCGCACCTTTCCGGCTGTGCGGATGACATCTGCTTCATCAAGTCGTGCGTCAGCAATTCCACCGTCCACGCCCCGGCCATCTACGAGCTGCACACCGGCCGCACGCTCATGGGCCACCCGAGCATCGGCAGTTGGGTGACTTACGGGTTGGGCTCCGAGAGCGAGAACCTGCCGGCGTACTGCGTGATGCCGCAGCCGGAGGGCGTGAGCGAGGGCGGGGCGCCGTGCTGGGGGGCGGCGTACCTGCCGGCGGTGTACCAGGGCACCCTGCTGCGGAAGGGGGCGGCGCCGGTGCTGAACCTGAAGCCGCCGGCCGACACGACTGCCGAGCAGAACAGGCGGGTGTTCGATCTGGTGGACGAGCTGAACCGCAAGACCGCGTCGCCGGACGATTCCGACCTCGCCGCCCGCATCGCCAGCTACGAGTTGGCGTTCAAGATGCAGAAGCACGCCCCGGAGGCAGTCGATCTATCCCAGGAGACGGAGGAGACGAAGCGTCTGTACGGCCTGGACCGCAAGGCGACGGCCGACTTCGGCACCCGCCTGCTGCTCGCCCGCCGGCTGGTGGAACGCGGGGTGCGGTTCGTGCAGGTGTACAGCGGCGGCGGGCCGCTGAGCATGCAGTGGGACGCGCACGACGACATCAACGGCAACCACGAAAAGATGTGCGGGCACGTCGATCGGCCGATCGCCGGGCTGCTGACTGACCTGAAGCGGACCGGCCTGTTGAAGGACACGCTGGTGGTGTGGTGTTCGGAGTTCGGCCGCACGCCGAACACCCAGGGCGGGCACGGCCGCGACCACAATCCGCTCGGGTACACCATGTGGCTGGCCGGCGGCGGGGCGAAGGGCGGGGCGAGCGTCGGGGCGACGGACGAGTTCGGGCTGAACACGGTCGAGGACGCCACCAGCGTCCACGACTTCCACGCCACCATCCTGCACCTGCTCGGGCTGGACCACGAGAAACTGACGTTCCGGCACCACGGCCGCGACGAGCGGCTGACCGACATCGCCGGCGAGGTGGTGACAAAGGCGGTGGGGTGAAATGGGGTCTAGTCATGCCCGCCCGCAACGTCGTCTGGATTTGTGCGGACGACTACACCCCGGCCGCATGCGGAGCGTACGGCAGCCGGGTTTCTCGCACCCCCAGCCTGAACCGGTTGGCGGCTGACGGGGCTCGGTTCGACCGTGCGTTCGCCGCCGCCCCACTGTCCACACCCTCCCGTCAGAGCTTCTTCACCGGCCGGTATCCGCGTGCGATCGGCGTCACCCTTACCCCCACCCCGCTGCCGGCCACCGAAATCACCCTGCCCGCCCGGTTGCAGGCGGCCGGGTATCTGACCGCGGCGTTCGGCAAGACTCACTACTACGCCCCGCGGCCGTCGGACTGGGGCGTGCGGGTGGACCGCAGCGAGTACGCCGAGTGGCTGGCCGCCTTCGGCGGGTACACGGAGGTGACGGGCGAGCGGGTGCTCGGCCCGTGGGCCCCGTTCGCCGACCCGGCGCGGGTGTGGCTGAACGCGGACGTGCGGCCGTTCGGCGGGTTGGACGCGGAGATGCAAGGCACCTACTACGCGACCCGCGCCGCCGACTTTCTCCGCTCCCGCCCTCGCCAACCGTTCTTCTGTTACGTCAGCTTCGAGGAGACGCACTCGCCGTTCCGCTTCCCGGCCGACTGGTCGCACCGCCACACCGCCGACGAGTTCACCGCCCCAGCGGTGACGTCGGCCGATGCGGCGGCAGTTCCCGCGGTGTTCCACGACCTGACCGACGCCGACCGTCGCGGGATTGCCGCCGCGTACCACACCTGCGGCGGGCTCATGGACAAGAACGTCGGGCTGGTGCTGGACGCCGTCGACGCGGCCGGGCTGAGCGACGACACGTTCGTCCGCTTCACCAGCGATCACGGCTATTTGCTCGGCCAGCACGGGCGGTTCGAGAAGCATTGCAGCTACGACCCGGCGGTGCGGGCGTGCCTGATCGTCCGGGTGCCGGGGGCGAGCGGCGGGCGGACGACGGCCGCTCTGGTGTCGCTGATCGACCTGTTCCCGACGGTGCTGGAGTGGTGCGGGGTGCCGGTGTCCGCAAACGTCCACGGCCGCTCGCTGCTGTCGTTTCTGGCTGGCACGTCCGACACGCACCGCCATTTCGTCGTCGCCGAGTACTGCGACAATGCCGAAATCATGGTCCGCACGGACCGCTGGAAGTGGGTGTACTCGACCGGCACCCGTAGGCGTCGGGACGGATACGCCACCCCCGGCCCGCTGCCCGGCATCACCGTGCGGCTGTTCGATCTGCACGCCGACCCGGACGAGTTGCACGACCTGTCCGCCGACCCGCGTCACAGGTGGGTGCGAGAGGAGTTGACCGAAGTTCTGGTGAAGCACGTGCGGGCAACGGACCGATGCCCTGAGTTGCTGCCGACCGGCGGAGGCGTGGACGACCTGATGCAGGTTGCCCTGTGGCCGCCGGAGGTGCCGCGGCCGTAGGTCCGGCTGGGCCAGACGGTTTGAGGTGTCCGGCCCAGCCGGACCTACGCCCCGCGCTGGTACGTGCCCACCAGTTCGGCGGCGGCGAGGATGCGGCCGTTCATGGCGGCCAGCAGGTCGGCCTTGGTCGCCGCCGGTGGCAGCGTCACCTCCGCGTCCAGGGCGAACAGCTTGAAGAAGTAACGGTGCGGTTTGCCCTTCGGCGGGGCCGGCCCGCCGTACCCGACGGTGCCGAAGTCGGTGGTGCCGTGACTGCCACCGTCGGGCAGCGTGGGTGTGGACGGCACCCCCTCGGCTAGCATCAGGGCGGTCGGCGGCAGGCCGTACACCACCCAGTGAACCCACGTCTTCTGCGACGCGTCCGGGTCGTCGCAGATGAGGGCGAGACTCTTAGCCTCGGCCGGCACGCCGGTCCACGCCAGCGGCGGGGAGGTGTTCACCCCGTCGCCGGTGTGCCGCAGCGGGATCGGCTGGCCGTGTTCGAACGAGCTGCTGATGAGGGTGAGCGCCACGGGTCGGCCCTCCGGAGAGGCTACCCGGATGATACCACGGCCGGGCCTCCCGTTCACTCCTTCGCCGCCTTATGGGCGGTCAGGAACACGCTGCCCGTCACCTTCGCCGCGTCGTCCTTCGCCGTCACGTTGTACCCCACCTGCATTTGCATTACCGGCCGCATCCCGCCGGGCACGGTCAGTAGCACCGTCCTGTCGTCGAGCAACTTCGCCGCTGAGAACAGGAATTCGTCCTGCCCCTCCACGTTCGGGTTGGACACCCGCCACCGCTTGCTGCCGTAGTCCCCGCTCCAGCGGTAGCCCCACCACGCCGCCTTGTAGTTGGCCGGGTTCTCGGCCGTCGCCTT
>CANJKY010000590.1 GCA_947474875.1 Gemmataceae bacterium | reverse complement strand
CAGCCCCCTGATTCGAATCAGGGGGCTGACGCCCCCCGCTCGCCAGTATTCGTGTCGGTCCTCACGGAGCAAAACCTCGCCCTGCTTCGCGCCTGCCTCGTCGAGAAGGCCGCCGCGTTCGCCCGCCCGCCGCTCGCCCCGAGCCAGGCCCGCTGCCGCGGGCACGTGGACGCCGCCCTGGCGCACCTGAAAGCGGCGCACGCCCACGCGGTGAACGACGACCCGCCGGAACTGCTCGCGCTCGCCCTGCGGGCCGCCCTCGACCAGATCGGCGAGATGGCCGGGGCGGTGTACACGAACGACCTGCTCGACCGCGTGTTCAGCCGCTTCTGCATCGGCAAGTAATCGGCTCGTACCGGAAAGGGCGGACATGCTGCTGCACGAGAAGGCGGACCAGGCGGAGGCGCTGCTGGCCGAGACCGGGCTGGGGTGCTGGCTCACCTTCGCCCGCGAGACGGAACTGCACCCCGACCCCGGCGTCGACCTGGTGGTCGGGGCGAACGTGGTGCGGACTTCCGCCTTCCTGTTCGGCGGCGGCGGCGAGCGGGTCGCCATCGTCGCCAACTTCGACACGTCGGCCATCCAGGCCAAGGGCGTGTTCCGTGAGGTGGTCGGGTACGACGAGGACATCCGCGGCCCGCTGCTGGACGCCCTGCGGCGGCTCGACCCGAAGTCCGTCGGGCTGAACTACAGCACCGACGACCAGACCGCCGACGGCCTGACACACGGCCACTGGCTGCTGTTGCAAGACCTGCTCCGCGGAACGCCCTACCTCGACCGGCTGACCTCCGCCGCCCCGCTGCTCACCCGCCTGCGGGGTCGCAAGACGCCGACCGAAGTCGCGCGGGTTCGCCGGGCCGTGGCCGTGACCGAACAGGTGGTCGAGTTGCTCACCCCGCACATCCGGCCGGGGGTGAGTGAGCGGGACCTGGCGGCGGTCGTCCACACCCGGTTCGCCGAGTTGGGCGTGCCGCCGGCGTGGGCCGCCGAGGGCTGCCCGATCGTCAACACCGGCCCGGCGTCCGACCTCGGGCACTCGTACCCGTCGGCCGAACTGCGGGTCGAGCCGGGGCACCTGGTCCACGTCGATCTGGGGGTGCGGCGGGACGGGTACTGCTCGGACCTCCAGCGGATGTGGTACGTGCGGCGGCCGGGCGAGACGGCCCCGCCGGCGGACGTGCAGCGGGCGTTCGACGCGGTGGTGCGGGCGATCGACGCCGGGGCGGCGGCCCTGCGGCCGGGGGTGCCGGGGTTCGAGGTGGACGCCGCCGCCCGGCGGGTGGTGGTGGCCGCCGGGTACCCGGAGTTCAAGCACGGGTTGGGGCACGGGCTGGGGCGGGCGGTCCACGACGGCGGCACCATGCTCGGCCCGCGGTGGCCGTGTTACGGCCGCAACCCGGAGGCGGCGGTCGAAGCGGGGAACGTGTTCACCCTGGAACTGGGCGTGCCGACGCCCGCCGGGGTGGTCGGGCTGGAGGAGGACGTGCTGGTCACCGCCACCGGGTGCGAGTTCCTCTCGTCGCGGCAGCGCGAACTGGTCCTCGTCTGACAGGCGGCCGTTCGGCCAGGTGGTGTAACACCGCGAGGCCGGGGCGGTAATCCTTGATCTCCCGCCCTCTCCCGGAATGTTACCGAACCCCGGATCGAGGACCCGCATGAGTACGAAGGCCTACGCCGCCCCGTCCGCGAAAAGCCCGCTCGCCCCGCATTCCATTACCCGCCGCGACCCGCTGCCGGCGGACGTGCAGATCGACATCCTGTACTGCGGGGTGTGCCACTCCGACCTGCACCAGGTGAAGGACGAGTGGCACGACGCCGCCCCCACCGTGTACCCGTGCGTGCCCGGGCACGAGATCGTCGGCCGGGTGACGAAGGTGGGCGGCGGGGTGACGAAGATCAAGGTCGGCGACCTGGCCGCGGTCGGGTGCATGGTGGACTCGTGCCGCACCTGTTCGAGCTGCAAGAAGGGGCTGGAGAACTACTGCCTCAGCTTCCCCACCCTCACCTACAACGCCCCGGACAAGCACTCCGGCGGGGTGACCTACGGCGGGTACTCGGACCGCATCGTGGTGGACGAGGGGTTCGTCCTGCGGGTGAACGAGAAGGCGGACCTGGCGGCCACCGCCCCGCTCTTGTGCGCCGGCATCACCACCTACTCGCCGCTGCGGCACTGGGGGGTGAAGGCCGGGCAGAAGGTGGGGGTCGTCGGCCTCGGCGGGCTGGGGCACATGGGGGTGAAGTTCGCCCACGCGTTCGGCGCGCACACCGTGCTGTTCACCACCTCGCCGAACAAGATCGCGGACGGCAAGCGACTGGGGGCGGACGAGGTGGTGGTGTCGAAGAACGCCGACGAGATGAAGAAGCACGCCGGCAGCTTCGACTTCATCCTCGACTGCGTGTCGGCCGAGCACGACCTGAACGCCTACCTGCAACTGCTCAAGCTGGACGGCACCCTGTGCCTGGTGGGGGCGCCGGAGAAGCCGCTGCCGATCGCCGCGTTCAACATGCTGCTCCCCCGCAAGCAGTTCGCCGGGTCGGGCATCGGCGGCATCGCCGAGACGCAGGAGATGCTCGACTTCTGCGCCGCCAAGGGCATCACGTCGGACGTCGAGGTGATCCCCATCCAGAAGATCAACGAGGCCTACGACCGGCTGGTGAAGGGCGACGTGAAGTACCGGTTCGTGATCGACATGGCCTCGCTCAAGTGACCCGGCCGGCGAACACCAGGCTCATGCAGGTGACGCCGGACTCGGCCTTGTGCAACTCGGACACGTCCACCGGCACCACCCGGTGACCGAGGCGGCGGATGAGGTTTGCGGTCTCGGGGAAGGCGGAACTGACGACCATCGCGCCCGGCAGGCGGAGCAGGTTCGCCCCGAACGGCTCCGCCGCCGGCACGTCCACCAGTCGGAAGCCGGCGAACGGCCCGACGTCCACCCACCCGCGGTTGAGCAGGACCGTTTCGCCGTCCACCGCGCACGCCGCACTTTTCAGGTGAAGGCACCCGGTCACGCGGACCGGCACGACGCTGTACCCGAACTGGCGGACGATTTCGCCCAGCGCCCGCACCCCGGCCTCGCCCGTCCGTCCGGACTGCCCGACGAACAGGGTGCGGCCGACCCGCAGCACGTCCCCGCCTTCCAGGAAAGCACCTTCCGGCAACCGCACCACCGGGCGGAACGGGGCGAGCGCGGCCTCGACCGCGGTCCGCTCGCCACGTCGGGACGGCGGGGCCGGGGCGGTCAGGACCGCCACTTCATCCAGGACCACAGCCGTATCTTCGACGAACACCCCGTCCGGGAACGCCGGGTCGGCCGGCAGTTCGATCACCCGCACCCCCTCGCCTCGCAACACCGCCTGATACGCCCGGTGCTGTGCGACGGCCGTCTCGTGGTCGATCGGCTGCCGCGGCAGGTGGGTGAGTTCGCACCGGGCGAGTTCCGGGCCGGGCGAGCGGGTAAGGGCGGTCAACATGGGCGTCTCCGCAGGGTTTTCACCTCCAGCGTATCGGCGGGGCAGCGGGGTCAGTTGAGAGAGTGATGAGAGGACGTTCTCGCGTGTACGGCGGCGGCACGGATCGTGTACACTCGGTGAAGATGTCGCGCGGAGGGGATGATCGGATTTGCCAACGCCCCCACCTCTCCCCTGCGGAGCGGGGGAGAGGTCGTCGCAT
>CANJKY010000589.1 GCA_947474875.1 Gemmataceae bacterium | reverse complement strand
GTCCCAATCCGGCCGCTTGACCAACAATACCCCACCGGCCCGAAGGAAGACCAGATGAGTGGTCGAGTCTGCCACGACTGCGGACTCGCGATTGCGGACGCTAGATTCTACAACTCGGTCAACACCTACAGGCGTGAGGACCGCCGCGGAGCGGCCGTCTGATGTAACCCGGGGCGGAACCCCGTGTGACACTCCCGCCCAAAATCAGACCACCCCGGAGGGGCCGGCGAACGCTTGGCCCGCCGGCCCCTCCGGGGCGGAACACCGCTTCCCGTCCGGCCCCAGGGCTTCCGCCCTGGGCTACACCCGCCGGCCGCTCTGCGGCGAAGACGGCCGACGGTGTTTGCGTCCCGGAGGGACCGCCGGGCGTAGCCCAGGGCGGAAGCCCTGGGTCAATTTGGCTCAGGCCACCGCCCCGGCCACCTTGTTGCTCTTCTCGTCCTCTTCCTCCACCTTGGTGATCATCCCCTCGGTGGTGAGCATCAGGCCGGCGATGCTGCTGGCGTTGGTGAGCGCGGACTTGGTGACCACCGCCGGGTCGACGATCCCCGCCTTGAACATGTCCACGTACTCACCGGTGTTGGCGTTGTACCCGACGGCCGGGTTCTTCTCCCCGCGGGTCATCACCTCGTCAGCCACCACCGCCCCGTCGGTGCCGCAGTTCTCGGCGATGGTGCGAACCGGCTTGGCCAGGGCGCGGGCGACGATCTCAGCGCCGATCCGCTCGTCCCCCTTCAGCTTCTCGGCCGCGGCCTCGGCCACCGCCACGCACCGCAGCAGGGCGGTGCCGCCGCCGGGGACGATCCCTTCGGCCACCGCGTGCCGGGTGGCGTGCAGGGCGTCTTCGACGCGCCCCTTGGTCTGCTTCATCTCAGCCTCGGTGCGGGCGCCGACGCGGATGATCGCCACCCCGCCGACCAGCTTGGCCAGCCGCTCGGAGAACTTCTCCTTGTCGTAGCTGCTCTCGGTCGCCTCCATCTGGGTGCGGATCTGGTCCACCCGCTCCTGCACCTTCTTCGCCGTGTCCTTGTCCAGCTTCTCGCAGATGATGGTGCAGTTCTCCCGCTCGACGACCACCTGGTCGGCGGTGCCCAGATGCTCCAGTTCGACGTTCTCCAGGCTGACGCCCAGGTCCTCGCTGATGAACGTGCCGCCGGTCAGGGTGGCGATGTCGCCGAGCATGGCCTTGCGGCGGTCGCCGAACCCGGGGGCCTTCACCGCGCACACGTCGATCAGCCCGCGGAGCTTGTTCACCACCAGCATCTGCAGGGCTTCGGCCTCCACGTCCTCGGCGACGATGAGCAGCGGCTTGTTCGCCCGCGCCACCTTCTCCAGCAGCGGCAGGAACTCGCGGACGTTGCTCAGCTTCTTCTCGTACAGCAGGATGAGCGGCTTGTTCGCCTCCCACTTCAGTTCGGGGGTGTTCACCACGAAGTACGGGCTGATGTACCCCTTGTCGAACTGCATGCCCTCGACGAACTCGAGTTGCGTCTCGGTCGTCTTGCCTTCTTCAATCGTGATCACCCCGTCCTTGCCCACCTTGTCCATGGCGTCGGCCATCAGTTTGCCGATGGCCGGGTCGTTGTTCGCCGAGATGGACGCCACCTGCTCCATCTCCTCCTTCTTCGACAGCTTGCGGGTCAGGTCGGACTCGATGAACGCGACGCACTTCTCCACCGCCTTCTCGATCCCCTTCTTCACCGCCATCGGGTTGGCCCCGGCGGTGATGTTCCGCAGCCCCTCCTGGTAGATGGACAGGGCGAGCACGGTGGCGGTGGTGGTGCCGTCGCCGGCGGTGTCGCTCGTCTTCTGGGCGACAGCGTTCACCAGCTTCGCGCCCATGTTCTCGAACGGGTCGGCCAGTTCGATCTCCTTGGAGACGGTGACGCCGTCCTTGGTGACGGTCGGCCCGCCGAACGACTTGTCGATGATCACGTTCCGGCCGGTCGGCCCGAGGGTGACGCCGACCGCCTTCGCCAGCTTCTCCGCGCCGGAGAGGAGCTTCTTCCGGGCGTCGTCGGTGTAGAGCAGTTGCTTGGCCATTGTGGTTCCGGGATGAAGAGGGTGAACCACAGAGGCACAGGGACACGGAGAAGTCGGAAGAGAGTTTTTGGACTCGATCTTGATGCTTCTCGGTGTCCCTGTGCCTCTGTGGTTAATGGTCGGGATGAATTACTTGGCGAGTTTGCCGAGCACGTCGGACTCGCGGAGGATCTTGTACTCGGTGCCGTTCACTTCCACGTCCGACCCGCTGTACTTGCCGTACAGCACCACGTCGCCGATCTTCACCGCCAGCGGGGCGCGGGTGCCGTTGTCCAACAGCTTGCCCGGGCCGACGGCGATCACCGTACCCTGCTGCGGCTTCTGCTTGGCGCTGTCCGGCAGCAGGATGCCGCCGGCGGTCTTCTCGGTGGCGTCGCTCGGCTCCACCACCAGGCGGTCGTCGAGCGGCTTCAGGTTCACGGCTTCGGACTTCTTGGCCACGGGTGCGTCTCCGGTTTATGAACGAGTATTTGTGTGCGATGAAAAGCCGACGAGTCACGTCACCCGTCGGCGTTGAGAATTACATCATCCCGCCCATGCCACCCATCCCGCCCATGCCCATGCCGTCCATGCCGCCACCGTGCCCGTGGTGGTCGTGGTGGTCGTCCTTCTTCGGCTCGGGGATGTCAGCTATGGTGCATTCGCTAGTGAGCAGCAGGCAGGCGACGCTCGCCCCGTTCTGGAGGGCGCTGCGGGTCACCTTCACCGGGTCCACCACCCCGCCCTTGCGGAGGTCTTCGTACTCGTCCGCGTCGGCGTTGTACCCGTAGTTCTTGTCCTTGCCCTTCAGGATGTTGGCGACGATGACGGTGCCGTCCTTGCCGGCGTTCTCGGCGATCAGCCGGCAGGGCATTTCGAGCGCCTTGAACAGCACCTTCGCCCCGGTCGCCTCGTCCCCTTCCAGCCCGAGCTTGGTGAGCGCCTTGCGGGCGTGCAACAGGGCCACCCCGCCGCCGGGCACGATGCCCTCTTCGATGGCCGCCTTGGTGGCGGCCAGCGCGTCCTCATACAACGCCTTCCGCTCCTTCATCTCGGTCTCGGTGGCGGCCCCAACCTTCAGCACGGCCACCCCGCCGGCCAGCTTCGCCTTCCGCTCCTGCAGCTTCTCGCGGTCGTACTCGCTGTCCGTCTTTTCCAGTTCCCGCTCGATCATCGCCACCCGGCCGGCGACCGCCTTCTTGTCGCCCGCCCCTTCGGTGATGGTGGTGTTCTCGGCGTCGATCTTGATCCGCTTGCAGGTGCCCAGGTCCTTCAGCTCGACCTTCTCGAGCTGGATGCCCAGGTCCTTGAAGATGGCCTTCCCGCCGGTCAGGGTGGCGATGTCTTCGAGCATGGCCTTGCGGCGGTCGCCGTACCCCGGCGCCTTCACCGCACACACCGTCAGCACGCCCTTCAGCTTGTTCAGCACCAGGGTGGCGAGGGCCTCGCCCTCCACGTCCTCTGCGATGATGACCAGCGGCTGCTTCTTCTGGCTGGCCTTTTCGAGTAGCGGCACCAGGTCCTTCACGCTGCTGAGCTTGTCCTCGTAAATGAGGATGAGCGGCTTCTCGAACTCGCAGGTGACGCTTTCCGGGTTGTTCACGAAGTGCGGCGACAGGTACCCGCGGTCGAACTGCATGCCCTGGACCACCGAGATGTCGG
>CANJKY010000588.1 GCA_947474875.1 Gemmataceae bacterium | reverse complement strand
GGGCGAGGCGTGGCCGGCCGGCTACGAGGTGACGGTGAAGCTGGAACTGCCGGCGATGGGCGGGCGGTACCGCCGGCCGTATGTGGCCGTGTGGGTGGAGGACGCGGACGGCAAGCCGGTGCGGACGGTGACGGTGTGGGGGAACAACCCGCGGTGGATCAGCACCCTGTCCGGCTGGTGGAAGGTGGGCAAGGAGGACAAGGCGCTGGTGAAGGCGGTGACGCGAGCCACCCGCCAGCCCGGCAAGTACGAGGTCGTGTGGGACGGCAAGGACGACGCCGGCAAGGCCCTGCCGCAGGGCACGTACACGGTGAAGGTCGAGGTGCACCGCGAGCACGGCAAGGACATGACCCAGACGGGCAAGCTGGAGTGCAAGACCGAGGCGGCGAAGCTCACCCTGGAGAAGAACGCCGAAGCCGAGGAGACGACGGTCGAGTACGCCAAGCGGGAGAAGAAGAAGTAACATGTCGCCCCTGTTCCGCTGGATGGTCAGGTGGGCGCGGACGGTCCACCTGTACCTCACCCTGTTCGCCCTCGGGCTGCTGCTGTTCTTCGCCGCCACCGGGTTCATGCTCAACCACGAGGACTGGTTCAGCCCGGTCGAGCCGCACACCAGCGAGAAGAAGGGGGCCATCCCGCCGGAGTTGCTCCGCGAGCCGGACAAGCTCGGGGTGGTGGAATTGCTGCGGAAGGACTACGGGGTGGTCGGCCCGCTGTCCGCGTTCGAGGCGGACGACGACCAACTGCGGGTGGCGTTCAAGCGGCCGGGCACCCAGGCGGAGGCGGTGATCCGCCGGGACGACGGCACCGCCGAGGTGACGGTGAAGACGTGGGGCTTGAACGGGTTCATGATGGACCTGCACCGCGGCAAGGACGTGAGCCGGCCGTGGCACCTCATCATCGACTTCGTGGCGGTGGTGTACCTGATCTTGGCCGCCACCGGGCTGACCATGTGGTGGTCGCTCAAGGGCCGCGGGCGGTACGGGGTGTTGGTGATCGCGGTCGGCGTGGTGCTCAGCGTGGCGGTGGTGCTGGCGTTCGAACTGTGGCTGGCGAAGTAGCGCCTCTTTGAGTGGTAGGCACACTCCGTGTGCCGTTCAGAACCCGCAACGGCACACGGAGTGTGCCTACCACTCAAAGAGTGGGCGTGGGCGGCGGGGTTCGCACCACTCCCGTTACCCGCACTGTAACGAACCAGGCCGGCGGGCGAATACGGCGCCCGCTTTCTCCGTCCGCTCTACATGAAGGTTCCATGATGAAAACGAGTGCATTTCGAGTGGCCGGCGTCGCGGGGTGTCTGGCCCTGTTGGCCAGCGGTGCGTTCGCCCAACCTCCCGGCGGCCCCGGTGGTCCCGGCGGCGGACCGGGGGGCGGCCCCGACCGGTTCTTCGGCGGTCCGCCCGGCATGGGCGGGCAGGAGCGGAAGTTGGTCAAGGAGTTCGACAAGAACGGCGACGGGTGGCTGAACGCCGAGGAGCGGGCGGCCGCCCGCGAGGAGGCGAAGAAGGGCGGCGGCGGACGGTTCGGCGGGCCGGGCGGCCGGGGTCCGGGAGGCCCGGGCGGCCCGGGTGGGGGGCCTGGGTTCGGCCGCGGCGAGGCGGGCAAACCCGGCCCGCAGGTGAGCGTGGGCGACGCGAAGGCGTACCCGAAGAGCGAGGCGTTCGACCCGGCCGTCCTCCGCACCCTGTTCTTCGAGTTCGAGAACAAGGACTGGGAGCAGGAGTTGGCCGACTTCCGGTACACCGATGTGGACGTGCCGGCGACGCTGACGGTGGACGGGAAGACGTACAAGAACGTGGGCGTGCAGTTCCGCGGCATGTCCAGCTACTTCGGCGTCGGGGCCGGGTCGAAGCGATCGTTGAACGTGTCGCTCGACCTGGCCGACCACAAGCAGCGGTGGCACGAGCAGAAGACGCTCAACCTGCTGAACGCGCACGAGGACCCGACCTTCCTGAACACCGTGCTGTACTCGCACATCGCCAACCGGTACATCCCGGCGCCGAAGGCCAACCTGGTGAAGGTGGTGATCAACGGCGAGAGCTGGGGGGTGTACACCAGCGTGCAGCAGTTCGACAAGGAGTTCCTGAAGGAGAACTTCAAGACGACGAAGGGCACCCGGTGGAAGGTGAAGGGCAGCCCCGGCGGGCAGGGCGGGCTGGAGTACATCGGCGACAAGATCGACGACTACAAGCGGCGGTACGACATGAAGACGGGCGACGGCACCGACGAGAAGGCGTGGAAGGCGCTCATCAACTTCTGCAAGGTGCTGAACACCACCCCGGCGGACAAGCTGGAGGAGGCGCTGCGGCCGATCTGCGACGTGGACGGGCTGCTCTGGTTCCTGGCGCTCGACGTGTCGCTCATCAACTGCGACGGGTACTGGATCCGGTCCAGCGACTACAGCATTTACCTGGACGACAAGGGTAAGTTCCACTTCATCCCGCACGACATGAACGAGGCGTTCCGCCAGCCGATGGGACCGGGCATGGGCGGTGGGCCGCGGATGATCGCGTTCGCCCCGCCGGGCACCCTGCTGGCCGGTCCGCTGCAAGACGAACTGAAGCTGACCGCCGACCAGAAGAAGGAGTTGGAGAAACTCCAGAAGGAAGCGGACGAGAAGCTCGTGGCGTTGCTCACGGACGAGCAGAAGAAGCAGTGGAAGGAGATGAAAGACCGCTTCCCCGGCCCCGGCGGGCCGGGCGGCTTCGGCGGCCCTCCGGGTGGTGGCCCGGTTGGCCCCGGCGGTGGTCCTGGGGGCGGTCCGGGTGGCCCCGGCGGGTTCGGCCCGCCCGGAATGGGCGGCGGCATCGGGCCGGTGAAGGGGGTCGAACTGGACCCGCTGGTCGGGCTGACCGACCGCTCCAAGCCGCTGCGGAGCAAGGTGCTGGCGGTGCCGGCGCTGAAGGCCAAGTACCTGGAGTGCTGCCGCACCATCGCCGAGAAGTCGCTCGACTGGAAGGAACTTGGGCCGGTGGTGAAACAACTGCGCACGCTCATTGAGAAGGAAATCGAACTCGACACGCGGAAGCTGGAGCCGTTCGAAGCGTTCAAGCGGACCACCGCGGACGACGCCACCGAGAGCCGCGGCCGCGGGGAGATGCCGTTGCGGGCGTTCGCCGACCAGCGGCGGAAGTACCTGCTGGAGGTGACGGCGAAGAAGTGATTCTTGAGAGCCGCGACCGCCAGGGAGCGGGGTTTGAAAGACCCCCGCCCCCTGGCGGTCGCGGCTCGTTGACCCGTTATTCCGCCTCCCGACGATCGTCTTGTTCCCGGTCCGTTCGGAGTCTCCTCGTGCCCCTTTCCCGCCTTCTCACGCTCCTCGGACTCGTCGCCCCCGCCGTCGCCGCCGACCCCAAGCCGGTGGTGTTCGAGCCGACGAAGATCTGGCCGGTCCACATCACCCTGGACGCGAAGGAGTACGCGGCCATGCAACCGCCGGCGGCCGCGTTTCCCCAGTTCGGCGGCCCGCCGCCCCCCCCGAAGGAAGCCAGGCCGGGCGAGCGGGAGATGCACCAGAACGTGTTCGGCACCGACCTGCCGTGGGCGAAGGGCACGGTGACGGTAGGCGGGCAGACGTTCGAGGGGGTGGGCGTCCGGTACAAGGGGAACGGCACCATCCTGGAGACCGGCCGCACCGTCAAGAAGTCGTTCAAGATCGACCTGGACAGGCACGGCGCTGTACGCCAGTCCCGCCGAATAGC
>CANJKY010000587.1 GCA_947474875.1 Gemmataceae bacterium | reverse complement strand
GGGCCGGCCACCGGGCTGCGGTCGGTCATGCCCATCGGGTTGAGCATCGGGTTGTCGTGCGGGTCGAGGGCCACCCGCGACGAGCCACCGGCCGACGGTTCGGGAGGCGGATCGCCGGCTGCCACCAAAGGCGGGGCGACGGGGGTCGGCTCAGCGGACAGGTGGGTGACGGCCAGGGAGACGGCGGCGGCGACCGCCCCGCCCACCCCGGCCCAGGCGAGCGGGTGGCCGCGGTACGGCCGGCGGGGGAACAGGCGGGCCGCCCACGTCGGGTGCAGCCGCTCCCGGGCGGCCTGGCGGACCAGCGGGTCCGGGGCCGGGGCGGGCACCCCGCTGGCCGCCGCGGACAGCCGCACCGCCTCGCCCAGCGCCTCCCGCGCCTCCTGGTCCACGGCCAGCCGGGCCTCGAACAACTCCGCCTCGGCCGGGGTCAACTCGTCGGCGGCGTACCGCAGGGCGACCAGCGCCAGATCGGGGGATCCCGAGGTCAGGTCACGCATGACGTTCCTCCCACAGCCGGCGGAGCTTGTCCAGTCCGTCGTGCATCCGGGCGAGGGCGGTGTTGAGCGGGCAGCCGAGCCGGTCGGCCACCTCGCGGAACTTCAGCCCGTCGTACACCCGCAGGCGGATCACCTGGCGGTGCGGTTCGGGCAGGGCGTCGAGTAGGGCGCGGACGGCGGCCGCGTCCTCCGCGCGGCGGGCCGAGGCGGCGGGGTCCGGGTCCGCCCCGATCAGGGCGAGCAGGCTCTCGTCCGGCACCGCCGCCGGCAGCCGCTTCGCCTTCCGGCGGAGCAGCATGGCCTGCTGGTGGGCGACGGCGAACAGCCAGCCGCGGAACGTGTCGGCGGCCGCCGCGTCCGCCTTCCGCAGCACGGCGACGAACGTCTCCTGGAGCACGTCCTCGGCCGCGTGCCGGTCCTTCAGCACCCCCACCAGGTAGCGGAACACCGGCCCCTCGTACCGCTCGAAGATGGCGGTGAGAGCGGCCGGGTCGCCGCCGCGGTAGCGGGTGAGCAGGTCGGCGTCGGACGGTGGCAGCGTCGTCGACACGTCGGCCTCGGGGTTGTGTGCTCTGCTCGCTCCGCGAGCGGTCTTCTCACACCCGCTCGCGGAGCGAGCAGAGCACGTCAGCGGCGCTTCTTCCGCGCCCGCCGGTCGTCCTCTTCCTCTTCGTCTTCTTCATCCTCGTCTTCGTCCTCATCCTCCTCATCCTCCTCGTCCTCATCCTTGTCTTCACCCTCGTCCGCATCCACATTAATCGGCCCGGTCTCGGGTTCGGCAAACCCGGCCAGCACGCGGGGGTCGCGGAGGGTGGTCAGGCCGAAGATGCCGGCGAGCAGCGGGAGCAGGCCGAACACCGACCCGACCACCGCCCACGCGTACGACCCGATGCTGATCATCTGCACCGCCCCGAAGCACACGATCCCGCCCCACGCCAGGCTGAAGATGCCGGTGAACACCCAGAACATCTGCTCGGCCACCTCCTCGTCCGACGGGGTGACGTCGGTGAACACCAGCGGCCAGGCGCCGACGATGATGGCCGCCAGCCCGAACAGGGAGGTGAGGCTGCCCTGGGCGAGCAGCAGGTTGGACGGGGTGACGAGCAGGGCGGCGGCCGGCCCGCGGGCGCTCTTCTTGAACCGGTCGCGGATGGCGCCGATCACCGGCTTGTTCTTGGACGCCAGCCGCTCCTCTTCCTCCGACTCCTTCACCACCGTGTACGCGGTGGTGTCCGCCTCCAGGTCGTCGTACTTGCCCGGCGGGGGGGGCGGCGGGCTGGCCGGGGCAGGCGGGGCCGCCGTCACCTTCGCCGCCACCGGCTTCGGCTTCTTCCCCGGTTTCGCCGGCGGATCGTCGTCCTTGAACGCCAGCGTCTCCGCCCGCGGGGTGAACACCGTTTTGCACTCCGGGCACTGGAACTTCTGCCCCGGATCGGCCTCCTCGGCCGACTTCACTTTGGCGGAGCATTCCGGGCAGGTGTACGAGGGCATCGCGGTTCGGGGGTGAGGTGGTGCGGGCCGGTCCGGAGTCCCTGTTACACTGTACCGGACGATTCGTCTTTCTGCCAGACGCTGAGCACCGCCGCTTGGCCGAGCACCCGACACCGCATCTGTTTAATCGGCCGCCAGGCGTGCGGGGCGATGGCCGACCGCAGGGCGTCCTGCTCGGCCACCAGCAGCACCGCCCGCCCGCCCGGTTTCAGCACCCGGTCCCATTCTGTCACCAGGTTGTCGTACAGGTCGGGGATGTCCTCCGGCTTCGACAACTGCTTGCCGAACGGCGGGTTGCAGATGAGGCGGTCGACGATCCGCCGGGCGAGCGGCAACTCGGTGCTGTCCCATTTTTCCAGTTCGACGCCCCCCCGCCGGCCGAGGTTCTGCCCGGTGCAGAACACGGCGTGCGGGTCGATGTCCCCGCCCAGGTAGCGGACCTCGCGGATCCGCCGCTGCTCGCACAGGGCGACCGCCTCGGCCAGAATGGTGCCGGCCCCGCACATCGGGTCGAGTACCGTCATGCCGGGGCCGATGCCAGCCAGCCGCGCCATGGCTGCCGCCACCGTCGGCCGCAGCGACGCCGCGACGTGGTCCTCCTTGTACGTGCGGTGTCGCATGGTGCGGTCGGACAGCCGCAGCCCGCACACCGCCGTCTTGCCGGTGATGCCCAGCCAGATTTCCAGCCACGCGTTCTCCTCGGCCGGCACCCACCCGGCCGGCACGACCCCATGCAGACCGTCGGCCATTGCGTCCAGGGCGTCCACCCGCCGGTACCCGTGTTCGCCCTGCATCTGGCAGACGAGGTGGAACGTCGGCTTGCCCTTCGTCTTCGGGCGGATGGCGTGGTGGATGCGGAACAGGTGCGGCCAGTCCACCTTCTTCGCCGTCCACCGCTTGATGGTTTCCAGGTCGGTGGCCTTGTAGGTGAGGCTGTCCGACCCCCACGCCAGCAGGAACACGTCCTCGGTGGTCCGCAGCTTGAGCACGTCCGGGGTGATGTCCGGCAGGCGGAACACCACCACCCCGCGGTCGGTCCGCTTCACCTCGCCGCGCAGGTCGCGGGTGATCTCGTCGGCGACGACGGGTTCGAGGCCCGGTTGCACGTGGGCGTACAGGGCGGGCAGTTCCGGTTCTTCAGCACGACGGGCCACGGGGAAACTCTGGGGGGGGGGATTGATCTACCACCAGTGTATTTGGACCCCGTTTGGTCTACCCCTCGAAAGGAAAGGCGCTGGAAGCCTCCGTGTCATATGGGAAGCTGCCGAGGAATGCCATGTACTCGCTGCGGGATACCTTCGTGATCTTCGGCGGGTAGGCGATGTCGTACAGCAGGAAAACGAAATCGGCCTGCTCAAGCTTATGTCGCTTCACTGCTGCGCCCGCAGCGGCCAAAAACGATGTGCTATAGGAACACTCGCCGATCAGCCGCTCAACGGATTTGGGTTGATCGGTGACAGCATTCGTATCCACGAAGTCGTGATCATAGAACCCGAATTTAAAATCCTCCGCGAACCGGCTGAACGGCTCGTCTTTCTCACGGCCGTAGTGTTCTTCGAAATAATCACCCGGAATCTGCCGCCACGGAACAATGGCGACCCAAATTGAGACGACCCCCTTCTTCTCGAACTCGCCAATGCTGTGACGTGCCATCGGGCAACCTCGGCAATCGCAGTTCATTGTGATCTGGGTTAGCCGCGACCCAACGGGGAG
>CANJKY010000586.1 GCA_947474875.1 Gemmataceae bacterium | reverse complement strand
TGCGGGAAGAGGACGTGTGGACCGTCGCCCTGCTCGGCGGGGCGGTGGTGCTGGTCGCGGTGCTGTTCTGGAAGGAGTTCAAACTGGTCAGCTTCGACCGCGATTTCGCCGCCAGCCTCGGCTACCCGACCCGGCTGCTCGACCTGCTGCTCACCACCCTGATCGTGTTGGCCGTGGTGCTCGGGTTGAAGTCGGCCGGGGTGGTGCTGATGAGCGCACTGCTGATCGCCCCGGCTGCAGCCGCTCGGCAGTGGACGAACCGGCTAGGATCGATGGCCGCCGTCGCAGCCGGAGTCGGAGCGTTGGCAGGGGTGGGCGGTGCTGTGTTAAGTGATCTTCTTAGTGTGCCTGCCAAACCAAAAGTGCCAGCCACGACGATCACACTCGAAGCGATAGACGTCTTGTGGATGCACGCACCCGAAGTTGTGGTGAGCGTCCCGGCGCAGCCGGGCACCACCGCCAGGATTCTTCCGCTCGGGCCGGTCGTGGTGCTAGCGGCAACAGCGCTGGTGGTGCTGTCGCTACTCATCGGGTCGAAGCGGGGGCTGGTGTGGAACCTGCTTCAGTACCGCCACTCCAGCCCGAAGCTCAGCCCTTGAGCCCAGAAGTCACCGCGGTCGAACGGCATCGCCGGGCGAGTGGCCGGCAGCACCAGCGCCGCCGGGTTCGGCGGCTGCAACTGCGTCAGGTCCACCGTGCGGTCGAACTGGTCCGCCGCCCGCACCGCGTGGCTCAGGTACAGGAACTGATACCCGACGAACACCCGCGACCGCTCGCCGAGCAGGAACCCGACCCGCACGTTCGCCTCCGGCAGCACGGCGAACGCCGACCGGCTGAACCGCCCGCCGTTCGTCCCCTGGCCGAACACCCCGCCGGGGAAGTAGTTGATGCTCGGCCCGGCGGGCGTGTCCGCCACCGACACCGTCTGTCCGCTCACCTTCACCACCTCCACCGTCCGGCCGAGCGACACCTTGGTGTCCGCTTGGGCGAAGAACCCGTTCCAGGCCCACTCCGACCGCAGCCCGAGCTGCCCGCCGTGGAAGCGGTTGTGCGCGTCGAACTGGTCGGCCGACGCCGACCGGAACCGCACTAGTTGGGCGCGCGTGGCCGGGTCCACGTTTGTCGCCGCGAGGATCTGCGGGTCGAACGCCGACTGGGTGTCGACCCGCACGCCCTCGTTCGCCATGAAGTAGCGGTAGCCGGTGAGCGCGTGCACCTTGATCTGCGGCGAGTTGTATAGGTTCACCAGCCCGGTCAACTCCCACCCCTGCACCCGCACGCTCTGCGACACGACGATCGCCCCCTGTTGCACCGGGCTGGACACCAGCACCACGTCCTCGGCCCCGGTGCGGGGGTTGATGAGCGGGATGCCGAACGTCGGCCCCCGCAGGTTCCCGCCGCCGCGGAACGGGTCGCTGGTCGTGTTCGTGCCGAGGAACTGGTAGCCGACCTCGTACCCGGCCCGGTCGCCGGCCCCGAGCGCCCAACCGAGCACGAACCGCCCGCCGCCCGACCCGGGCGGGTCTTGCGACTGCCCGCCGAATAGCACGCTCGTGTTCGGCCCGCCGAGCGTGGGCAAGCCGAACGGACTGGTGGTCACCAGCGGCGGCAGGGTCTGCGGTTTCGTCCACCACAGCAGCACCTCGGCCGAGTCCCACGAACGGGCGAACGGCCTGGTCGGTTCGATGACGGCACCCCGACCCTGGGTGACGCGGACGGGCGGGGCGTCTACTACAGTGGGCGTCACCTCGACTACCACCGGCTGGAGCGGTTGCGACACCACCGTGCCGTTCGGCAGTAGCGGAACCGTCGCCTCGGCCGGCATGGTGAGCGGCGGCAGCGGTTCGGCTGGGACGACCGGCGCCGGCGGGTGGACCGTCTGCGCGAACGCCGACGACAGCCAGACGAGCAGACCGGCCGCCGCCAGGAATCGGAACATGCACCGCCCTCCCGGGTCGCAACACGGGTTGAACCGGAGGTATGCCGTCGGATGAGAAGTCTGTCTACCCGAACGGCAAGTACATTGTCTCTGACGTGCTCTACCAGGATTCCCCCGTGACCCTACCCCCGCCGATCGGCCGCTTCCCCGCCGTCCGCCCCCGCCGCCTGCGATCCTCTCCGTTGCTCAGGGCGATGGTCCGCGAGACCGAGCTGCGGCCGAGTGATTTCGTCCTGCCGCTGTTCGTCCGCCCCGGCGCCGGCGTGCGGAACGAGATCAGTTCCATGCCCGGCAACTACCAACTCTCTCCGGACACGCTGATCGACGAGATCGGCCGGGCGACGGAGGTGGGCGTGCGGGCGTTCATGCTGTTCGGCATCCCGCCGGAGAAGGACGCCGAGGGGCGGGTGGCGCTGCAGGACGACGGCATCGTGCAGCAGTCCCTGCGGGCGGTGCGGAAGGCGTTCGGGCAGGACGTGTACCTCGTCACCGACGAGTGCTTCTGTGAGTACACGACCCACGGGCACTGCGGCATCCTGTGTACCGTCCACGGAGTGCCAGACCTGGACAACGACGCCACCCTGCCACTGTTGGCCGAACAGTGCGTCAGCCACGCGAAGGCCGGGGCGGACATGGTCGCCCCGAGCGGGATGCTGGACGGCATGATTGGGGTCATCCGCACCGCCCTGGACGCCGCCGGGTTCACGAACACGCCGATCATGAGCTATGCGGCCAAGTACGCCAGCGGGTTCTACGGCCCGTTCCGCGACGCCGCCGAAAGCCCGCCGCAGTTCGGCGACCGCAACACCTACCAGATGGACCCGGCGAACACCGACGAGGCGATGCGGGAGGTGGCACTCGACGTGGGCGAGGGGGCGGACCTGGTGATGGTGAAGCCGGCGCTGTCGTACCTGGACGTGATCCGCCGGGTCAAGGACACGTTCGGCCTGCCGGTGGCGGCGTACAACGTGAGCGGCGAGTTCGCGATGGTGAAGGCGGCGGCCCGCAACGGGTGGATCGACGAGCGGCGGGTGACGATGGAGATCCTCACGAGCATCAAGCGGGCCGGCGCCGGCATCATCCTCACCTACCACGCCCGCCAGGCGGCCGAGTGGCTGAAGGCGGGATAACGTCCGGAGTCGCCCCATGCTCCTCGCCGACCTCACCTGGCCGGAGGTGAACGTCCTCGACCGCGGCACGCCGGTGGTGTTCCCGGTGGCCGCGCTCGAACAGCACGGCCGGCACATGCCGGTGTTCACCGACAGCCTGCTCACCGGCGAGATCGTCTGCCGGGCGGAGGCGGAGCTACGCGGCGAGGTGCTGTTCGCCCCGGTGCAGTGGCTGGGCAACTCGGACCACCACCTGGACTTCCCCGGCACCCTGTCCGCCCCGCCGCGGGCGTACATCGACGTGCTGAACGGGCTGATGGAGAACTTCCTGGCCCACGGGTTTACCCGGCTGCTCATCCTCAACGGCCACGGCGGGAACGACGTGCCGGGCAAGCAGGCGGTGTTCGAGATCCGCCAGCGGCACCGCACCCGCCGCGACCTGCTGCTGCTGTTCGCCACGTACTGGCACCTGGTGGACGACCCGGCGAAGTGCCACCCGGAACTCCAGCAGACGAAGATGGGCCACGCCTGCGAGTGGGAAACGTCGATGGTTCTGCGGCTCGCCCCGCACCTGGTGCGAAACCACACCGCCGCCGAGGACGTGCCGTTCGGCAACCCGTTCGAGCCGGCCACCCGCGGGTGGGTGATGCCCGACCG
>CANJKY010000585.1 GCA_947474875.1 Gemmataceae bacterium | reverse complement strand
CTGAAGCGGCGGGCGAAGGCGGCCGGGGTGCCGGTCATCTACGCGAACGACAACTTCGGCCGGTGGCGGTCGGACCTGGGGGCGGTGCTGGAACGGTGTCTGGAGAGCGGGTGTCAGGGCCGCGGGCTGGCCGAGAAGCTACGGCCGGAACCGGACGATTACTTCGTGCTCAAGCCGAAGCACTCGGCGTTCTTCGCCACCACACTGGAGACGCTGCTGCGGTACCTGGACACCACGACGCTGGTGATCGGCGGGGTGGCCGGGAACATCTGCGTGCTGTTCACCACCAACGACGCCTACCTGCGGGATTACAAGCTGGTGGTGCCGGCCGACGCGGTGGCGTCGAACACGGCCGAGGAGAACGAGATAGCCGTC
This sequence comes from Gemmataceae bacterium, assembly GCA_947474875.1. Lineage (GTDB taxonomy): Bacteria > Planctomycetota > Planctomycetia > Gemmatales > Gemmataceae > JALHQU01. The sequence continues at coordinate 3,333 of CANJKY010000585.1, read as the reverse complement.
ACCCAGATGGCGAAGGTGCTGAAGGCGGACACCCGCCCGGCCGCCGAAGTGCGGTTCGATCCGGCCTGACGGCGGCCCCTGTCGCACATCCAAACTGTCCGGTGCGGGGCGCCCTGCGGGCCGGCAAAATCACGACATTTCGCCTGCATTTTCAGCCCCGTCGGCGCCCCGTCCGTGCCGCGGCCGGCCGGCCGCCGGGCGTACAATTCGGTGCCCCAAATTCAAACCCAACGAGGCAGTCATGACAACGGATCGGGAGTTCGCCGGCCGGCTGCCGCTGGACAATACGGCGGTGGCGGGGCGGCTGCGGCGGATCGCGGACGGGCTGGAGCGGCCGGACGGCAACCCGCACCGGGTGCGGGCGTACCGCACGGCGGCGGACACGGTGGAGCGGCTCGACCGGCCGGTGGCCGCCGTCCTCGGCGAGGGCGGGCGGGTCGGGCTGGAGCAGTTGCCCGGGGTGGGCAAGCGGCTGTCGCAGGTGATCGAGCAGCTCACCCTGACCGGCACCAGCCCGACGCTGGAGGAGCCGGTGGGCGGGCCGGTGGCGACGCTGTCGAGCGTCATGGGCATCGGGCCGGGGTTGGCAGCGACGCTGCACGACCGGCTTGGGCTGAACACGCTGGAAGACTTGGAGCGGGCGGCGCACGACGGCCGGCTGGCTGCGGTGCCCGGGTTCGGGGCGAAGCGGGTCCGCGGGGTGCGGGAGGCGCTGGCCGGGCGGTTCCGCCGGCCGACCGGCGGGCCACAGGCCGAGCCGCCGCCGATCTCCGATGTGCTGGCCGTCGATGCGGCGTACCGCGAGCGGGCGGCCACCGGAGTGTTGCGGCTGGTCGCCCCGCGGCGGTTCAACCCGACGTCCGCGGCGTGGCTGCCGGTATTCAAGACCCGCAAGGGCGGGCGGTGGTTCCGAGCCATGTTCAGCAACACCCCGCTGGCGCACCGGCTGGGCAAGGTGCGGGACTGGGTGGTGGTGTACTACGGCCGGGACGGGGCCACCGGGCAGTGTACGGTGGTGACGGCGAAGGACGGCCCGCTGGCCGGGCGGCGGGTGGTCCGTGGGCGGGAGGTGGAGTGCGCCCGCTTCTACGACACCGCCGACGGGCTGTTCGCCGCGGCGGCTTGAAACGGGGTTTGCGGGCCGAACGGGCGCATTACGTCCACACGCCCTTCACCTCGTCCTCGGTCACGGCGACGCCGGCGGCGTGCAACTCCTCGCACACCTCCGCCGGGGTCGCCGTCGGCCCGAGCCGCGACCTCGACTCCAGCACCATCCGTGGCAGCCCGAACACCGCCGCCCGCGGCGGTTGCCCTTCCGGGTCGCGGCTCGCCCAGTGCTCTTCCGCGGTGGTCGGTTCTTCGTCCTGTGGCATGGCGGTTCTCCCTCGGCTACTCGCCGAACGTGCCCTCGTCCTCGTCCTGCTTCGGCTTCTCCTCGTTGTCCCGCTGCTCGTCCCGCTGCTCGTTCGGCTTCTGCTTCTTGGTGGCGGTCCGCAGGTCGTCCCGCGGCCGGGTCTGCGGCGAGCCGGTGTCGTGGGTGTCCTGCCGGCCGTGGTTGCGGTTGTCGGCCATGACCGTTCTCCGTGAGTAGGGGGGTAATTACTCGACCTTCTCGAGGGCCGAGACGGCCGGCCCGTGGAGCACCTTGCCTTCGCAGGTGAACCGGGACCCGTGGGCCGGACAGTCCCAGGTCTGTTCGCCCGGGTTCCAGCGGACGATCGCGCCCAGGTGCGGGCAGGTGGCCGACCGCTCGCACAAGCTGCCGTCCTCCCGCCGGTACACGGCCACCTTGGTCAACCCGCGGCGGATGATCGCCCCGTGCCCCGGCGGGATCTGGTCGGGCGAGTTCACCTCCCCGCCGGTCACCCAGTCGGCGTACTGGGCGGCCACGTTGGCGTTCTCCTTCATCAACTCGAACGCCGCCGCCGGGGTCCACCGCCCGGGGTCGTACACCGCCGCCAGCGGGTTCTCCCGTCCGGCGATCAGGTCGGCCACCAGCCGCCCGCCGAGGGTGGCGTGGGTCAGCCCCATGCCCGAGTCGCCGGTGATGACGTACACGTTCTTCCCCCACGGGGCGGCGCCGATCAGCCCCAGCCCGTCGGCCGTTTCGAACACCTGCCCGGACCAGCGGTACGCAGGCTCGCCGGCCGCCGGCACCAGCCCGCGTGCCCACTCGGCCAGCCGCCCCCACCGCTCGTCCTGATCGCTCGCCTGCCCGGTCTTGTGGTCCTCCCCGCCGACGATCAGCAGGTCGGCGCCGCGGCCGGCGGTGGGCAGCAGCCGGACGTAGTGGTACGGGTCTTCGGTGTCCCAGTAGAGGGCGTCCGGCACGGTGTTGGCCGGCACCGGCAGGGCGAGGGCGTAGGTGGTGTACGCCGCCAGCCGCAGGTGCAAGGTCAGCCCGGCCTCGAACGGGGCGTTAGTGGCCACCACCACCGCCTTCGCCGTCACCGCCGAGCCGTCCTCCAACTCCACCCGGCACTGGTCCCCGCCGGCGATCTTCACCGCCCGCGTGCCGCCGTGTACTTGCCCGCCCCGCCGCCGGACGGCGGCCACCAGTCCGTTCATGTACTTGACCGGGTGGAAGCGGGCGTGCCCGGGGAACCGCAGCCCGGGGCGGCGGGCGAGCGGGACGGACGCTACCTCCTCGTGTTCCAGACCGAGCCGGCGGACGGCCTCCCGCTCCTCGTCCAGAGCTTTCGTCCCGTCCAGGCCGGGGAACAGGTAGCCGTCCACCCGCACGAAGTCGCAGTCGAATTTCTCGGCGCGGGCGACTCGCTCGATGTCGTCGATCGCCCGGCGGTGGCTGGCGGCGGCGGCTTTCGCCACCTCATCCCCGCGGACTTCGGCCAGCCGGGAGAACCGGTCGTCCAGTTCCCACGTCAGGTGGGCGGTTGTGAATGCTGTCTCCCCGCCACCGGGTTCGCGGGCGTCGAGTACGAGCACGGACCGGCCCACGTCCTGGAGGCGATACGCCGCCGTCAGCCCGGCGATGCCGCCGCCGATCACGCACACGTCGGCCGTCACGTCGCTGGCGAGCGGGGCGGACTTCGGCGTCGGCTCGTCGACCAGCCACACGGATTGCGGTTCGGCCACGGGGTACTCCGGTCGGGGAAAACCGAGATTGGTGTCGTGTGCTGCACCGGCCGTGCCGGACCCACTCCGTCGGCACATGATGAGCGCACCCGGCAAGTAACGTGGACGAGACGTTCAATCCGTGAATCGGGAAGGGCGTTCGGTCGCGGTCAGGGCCATCGCTCCGAAGTGAGAAGAATGCCTCAACATGGCAAAGAAGTTGCAGAACCGTGTCAGGTGACGACGCGCTGCGACTCT
>CANJKY010000584.1 GCA_947474875.1 Gemmataceae bacterium | reverse complement strand
GTGAACCGCCGGGTGGTTTGAATACCACCCGGCGGTTCACACCGCCGGTTCGCCGTACAATTCCCCCACCCCACCGAGGCCCTCCGCATGACCGGCGATTCGGATCGGTTGTTGGTCCAGCTCATCCGCGGCGGCGGGCAGCGGTCCGAGTCCGCCTGGGAGGAGCTGGTCGGCCGGTACGAGGGGCGGCTGCGGGCCTACGTGCGGCGGCGGCTCCGCGACCACGCCGCGTCCGACGACGTGGTGCAGGAGACGTTCATCGGGTTCCTGAACAGCCTGACCAACTACGACGACAAGCGGGACCTCCAGACGTGGCTGTTCACCATCGCCTCGCACAAGGTGACCGACCAGATGCGGAAGTCCGGCCGGCGGCCGTACCAGACGGGCAGCGAGTCGGACGAGGAGCAGATGGGGCGGGCGGCGGACGAGCGGCAGCGGGCCGCCAGCAGCATCGCCCGCAGCCAGGAGCGGGTGGACCTAGAGGTAGACGCGGTGTCGCGATCGCTGAAGGAGATCGTCCGCGGGTTCCAGGAGAAAGGCGAGTACGTCCGCATCCAGGTGCTGGAACTGCTGTTCGTGAAGGGGTGGCCGAACTGGCAGGTGGCCGAGTACCTGACGGTGAGCGAGCAGCAGGTGGCGAACTACCGGTTCGCGGCGGTGAAGAAGCTGACCGAGGCGATGCGGGCCGCCGGCCTGCCCGACGACGTGTTCCCGGAGCTGAAGACCGAGGGCTGACGCGGAGGTTCCGATGTCCACGACCCTGATCGCACCGCCGGCCCGCCTGTCCGCCCTGTTCCGCCAACTCGCGGACCAGTGGCGGAGCGAGACGCAATTCCTGTCGTCCACCACCGCCATTTGCACCCATCCGGCGTACCAGCGGATCATCGGCCTCGGCCCGCAAGTCATCCCGCTGATCCTCGCGGAGTTGGAGAAACAGCCGGCACACTGGTTCTGGGCACTTCAAGCGCTCACCGGCGAGAACCCGGTACGGGTGGCCGATCAGGGGAACGTGCCGGCGATGACCACCGCTTGGCTGACCTGGGGCCGCGACAAAGGGCGGATAGCCTTTCCGGCCTGAAGGGCCGGGATCCCTCAGCCCAAGGCAAGCGAGGCGCAGCCGAGCGTCGCCCTGGGTCAGCGCGATCAATTCCTTTAGCCCTGAAGGGGCGACACCTCGGCTCCCGCCCCTACAGGGCGGAATTCTTTTTCGCCTCGTGAACCAGGGCGTCGTCGCACCGCTCCTCGCCCTGGGCTGAGGGATCCCGGCCTTTCAGGCCGAAGACACGTCATCGTCTGTCGCCCACCCGCCGTCGGACACCCCCTGCCCTCACGCCTACAATCCCCGCACGTCCTCTTCCTGCATTTCAAGGGCTTCGACATGGCGACCGCGACCGCAGACATCGGCCTGATCGGGCTGGCCGTGATGGGCGAAAACCTGGTGCTGAACATGGAGAGCCGCGGGTACACCGTCGCCGTGTTCAACCGCACCACCAGCAAGGTGGACGAGTTCGTGAACGGCCGGGGGAAGGGGAAGAAGTTCGTCGGCGCCCACTCGCCGCAGGAGTTGGTGGCGGCGCTCAAGCGGCCCCGCAAGGTGATGATGCTGGTGAAGGCCGGCGACGCGGTGGACCAAACCATCCACAGCGTGATGCCGTACCTGGAACCCGGCGACATCCTGATCGACGGCGGGAACACCCACTTCCCGGACACCAACCGCCGCATGGCCGAGGCGAATGCGAAGGGCATTCTGTACATCGGCACCGGCGTGAGCGGGGGCGAAGAGGGGGCGCTGAAGGGGCCGAGTATCATGCCCGGCGGGGACGAGAAGGCGTGGCCGGCTGTGAAGGACATCTTCCAGAGCATCGCGGCGAAGGTGACGGACAAGGACGGCAAGGAAGCGCCGTGCTGCGACTGGGTCGGACCGCAGGGGGCCGGGCACTTCGTGAAAATGGTGCACAACGGCATCGAGTACGGCGACATGCAGCTCATTTGCGAGAGCTACCACCTGATGAGTTCGCTGCTCGGGCTGAAGGCGGCGGACCTGGCTGACGTGTTCGGGAAATGGAACAAGGGGGCGCTCGACAGCTACCTGATCGAGATCACCCGCGACATCTTTGGGTACGTCGACCCGGAGACGAAGCAGCCGATGGTGGATCTGATCCTCGACAAGGCCGGGCAGAAGGGCACCGGCAAGTGGACGGTGGACAGCGCCACCGAGAACGGCATCCCGCTCACGCTCATCGCCGAGGCCGTGTTCGCCCGTTGCCTGAGCGCCCAGAAGGGCCAGCGCGAGGCGGCGAGCAAACTGCTGAGCGGGCCGACGCCGGCGTTCACCGGCGACAAGCAGGCGTTCATCAACGACGTTGAGCAGGCGCTGTACGCCAGCAAGATCGTCAGCTACGCCCAGGGGTACGACCTGATGGCGGCGCAGGCCGCGGCCAGCAAGTGGACGCTGAACAACGGCGGCATCGCGCTCATGTGGCGGGGCGGGTGCATCATCCGCAGCAAGTTCCTGGGCAACATCAAGGAGGCGTTCGACAAGAACCCGAAGCTGGTGAACCTGCTGGTGGACCCGTTCTTCGCGGCCGAGATCCAGCGGTGTCAGGCGGCGTGGCGGCGGGTGATCGCGGCGGCGGCCACGAACGGCATCCCCACCCCGGCCATGAGCGCGGCCCTGGCGTACTTCGACGGCTACCGCACCGCCCGCCTGCCGGCGAATCTCTTGCAAGCCCAGCGGGACTACTTCGGCGCCCACACCTACGAGCGGACGGACAAGCCGGCCGGCCAGTTCTTCCACACCAACTGGACCGGCCGCGGCGGCACCACCGCCAGCAGCACCTACAACGTGTGACCCGATGACCGCCCACACCTTCCGCATCCCGTTCTGGCGGATGTACCTGCCGGCGGCGGTGTACGCCCAGGTGCTGTTCGCCGGCGGGATGTGGCTGACGTTCTACATCCTGGCGAAGGCCCGCGGCGCGGGCTTGGATCACGCGATGGTCGTGTCGTACGCGCTTGGTGCGGCGGCGGTGGCCGGGCTGCTGGTGCCGGCGTTCCTCATCTATGTGGCCGTGCTGAAGGTGAAGGTCTCTCCCGACGGCCTCACCTGCTCGAACGGGTTCGGCAAAATGGCGACGGCGCCGTGGGGTTCCGTCACCGGGGTGAAGCGGCTGATCGTTCCCGGATTCCCGTACCTGCTGGTTTCGACCTCCACCACCCGCCTCAAGTTGTGGCTACCGCTGTTCCTGGGCCGCATGGACGAGTTCGTCGCCCGGATCGAAGAGTACGCCGGGCCGGATCACGCCCTGTACCAACACATCTGGCAGTACGTCGACGAACACTGAGGGCGATCACTTCTCGTCCGACAGCATCCACTCCAGCACCGCTTTCTGGGCGTGCAGGCGGTTCTCGGCCTGATCGAACACCGCGCTGGCCGGGCCTTCCATCGCCCCGGCGGTGATCTCCTCCCCGCGGTGAGCGGGCAGGCAGTGCAGCACCAAGCAGTGCTTCGGCGCCTTCGCCAGCAGTTCGTCGTTGATCTGGAACTTGGCGAACTTCCGCAGCCGCGTCTCCCGCTCGGCCTCCTGGCCCATACTGGTCCACACGTCGGTGTACAACACGTCCGCCGCCTTCGCCGCCGCCGCCGGGTCGTGGACCACCTCCGGCGCCCCGCCCACCTTGGCCGCGTACTGCTTCAGGAACTCGTCGTCG
>CANJKY010000583.1 GCA_947474875.1 Gemmataceae bacterium | reverse complement strand
GGTCACGGTCCTCACCGGACCGGACCCACCCTACAAGTCCTCTTTGCACGTCCCCGCACTTCTGCTACCCTGAACCCGCCGATTTATCCAATTGTTCACTGCTGGGAAAAGGTTCCGATATGGCCGACGCCAAGTTCGCCCACCTGCACCTGCACACCCACTACAGCCTGCTCGACGGGTTCAACCGCATCCCCGCCCTGATGGCGCAGACGAAGAAGCACGGGATGAACGCGGTGGCCATCACCGACCACGGCAACCTGTACGGGGCGATCGAGTTCTACGAGGCGTGCAAGAAGAACGGCATCAACCCGATCATCGGGTACGAGGCGTACCTGGCGCCCGGCCACCGCGGGGAGAAGACGAAGAGCGCCGGCGGCAGCGGCGAGGCCAGCACGCACCTGACGCTGCTGGCGAAGAACCGCACCGGGTTTTACAACCTGATCAAGCTGAGCAGCATCGCCTTCCTGGAGGGGTTCTACTACAAGCCGCGGATCGACCGCGAGATCCTGGAGGCGCACCGCGAGGGGCTGATCTGCCTGAGCGGCTGCCTGGCCGGGCAGTTCAACCAGTTCATCCTGCAAGACAAGGCGGACGAGGCGGAGCGGCTGGCCAAATACTTCCGCAAGCAGTTCGGCGAGAACTTCTACATCGAGATCCAGAACAACGGCATCGGGTTGCAGGACCAGTGTACCCCGGTGGCGGCGGACATCGCCAAGAAGATCGGGGTGCCGCTGGTGGCCACCGCCGACGCCCACTACCTGGAGGCGGCCGACGCCATCGCCCACGACATCTACTTCTGCATCAACACCAAGCGGCTGCACGACCCGCGGAAGAAGACGTACCCGGAAGAGAAGATGCCGAACCCGTACTACGTGCGGAGTCCGGCCGACATGTACAAGCTGTTCCCCGACTTCCCGGACGCCGTCGCCCGCACCCAGCAGATCGCCGACGGGGTGGACATCAACCTCGAGTTCAAACGCAACTTCCCCGTCTTCCAGTCCCCCCGCGGGCTGACCGCCGACCAGTACCTGCGGGAGTTGGTGCTGCAAGGGATCAAGGAGCGGTACGGCGACAGCCCGCCGCAGGCGGTGTTCGACCGCATGGAGATCGAACTCGGCGTCATCTCGCACATGGGGTACTCGGCGTACTTCCTGATCGTGTGGGACTTCGTCAAGTACGCGCGGGACAAGGGCATCCGCAGCACCGCCCGGGGGTCCGGGGTCGGGGCGATCGTGGCGTACACGCTGTACATCTCGCACGTCTGCCCGCTGGAGTACGACCTGCTGTTCGAGCGGTTCCTGGACAAGAGCCGGAAGGAGCCGCCGGACATCGACATCGACTTCGACCAGGACCGCCGCGAAGAGGTGATCCAGTACGTGAAGGAGAAGTACGGGCACAAGAGCGTGGCCCAGATCGGCACGTTCGGCACCCTCGGGGCGAAGGCCGCGCTCAAGGACGTGGGGCGGGTGCTGAGCATCCCGCTCGAGCGGGTGAACTTCATGTGCAAGCTGGTGCCCATGAAAGGGGCCATCTCGCTCGACCTGAAGGACGCCATGGGGGTGCCGGACTTCAAGCGGGAGTACGACACCGACCCGACCGCCCGCCACTGGATCGACGTGGCGATGAAGTTGGAGGGGATGAACCGGAACGTGGGCACGCACGCCGCCGGGGTGGTGATCGCCAGCGGGGACATCACGGATTACGTGCCGGTGCAGCGGGTGATGCAGAAGATCACCGCCGAGGACGGGGAGAAGGCGGCCGGCGAGGTGGTCGTCACGACCCAGTGGGAGATGGGCATCGTCGAGAAGGTCGGCATGCTCAAGATGGACTTCCTGGGCCTGCGCAACCTGACGATGCTGGACAACACGGTGAAGCTGATCAAGCGGACCCGTGGCATCGACATCGACCCCGGCACCCTGCCGCTGGACGACCCGGCGACGTACAAGCTGCTCCAGCGGGGCGACGCCAAGGGGGTGTTCCAGCTCGAATCGGACGGCATGCGGCGGCTGCTGACGGCGATGAAGCCGGACAACATCCGCGACCTGATCGCCGTGCTCGCGCTGTACCGCCCCGGCCCGCTCGAGAGTGGGATGGTGGACACCTACGTGAACCGCAAGCACGGCAAGGAGACGGCGACATACGAACACCCCGTGTTGGAAGAGGTGCTCTCCGAGACGTACGGGGTGATCACGTACCAAGAACAGATCATGCGGATTCTGAACCGCCTGGGCGGGATCGAGTTGAGCAAGAGCTACGCGGTCATCAAGGCGATCAGCAAGAAAATCCCGGACAAGATCGAGGCCGGACGGGCGGACTGGATGAAGGGGTGCGCCGAACGCGGGGTCAGCGAGGAGACGGCGAAGGACATCTTCGAGAAGATCGTGTTCTTCGCGGGCTACGGGTTCAACAAGAGCCACACCGCCGCGTACGCCCAGATCGGGTACCAGACGGCGTACCTGAAGACGCACTACACGGCCGAGTTCATGGCCGCCCTGCTGTCGTCCGAGATCGACGAGGGGAACAAGCGGGAGTTGATGGTCGATCACATCGCCGACGCCCGCAAGCTGGGCGTGGAGGTGGAGGCCCCGAACGTGAACAAGGGGCAGCCGGACTTCGACGTGGTGAACGGCAAGATCGTGTTCGGGCTGACCGCCATCAAGGGGCTGGGCCGCGGGGCGGCGGAGGAGATCGTGCGGGCGCGGGAGAAGGGCGAGACGTTCCGCGACCTGTCCGACTTGTGCGCGCGGGTGAACCTGAAGGTGGTCAAGCCGGCGCAGCTCGAGAAGGTGATCATGGCCGGGGCGATGGACTGCTTCAGCAAGAACCGGAACGCCCTCATGCACGCTCTGCCGAAGGCGGTGCAGGAGGCGGAGGACAAGGCGGAGGACAAGCGGCGCGGGCAGAAGAACATGTTCGACCTGTTCGACGAAGCGGCCGACGGCGGCGGGCCGGCCGGCGGCTTGCGGGCGGGCGGCGAGTTGCCAGACGTGGCGCCCTGGCCCGAACTGGAGAAGCTGAAGAAGGAAAAGGAGGTGCTCGACTTCTACATGAGCTCGCACCCGCTCGCCCAGTACGACGAGCAGTTGCGGCGGTTCCGCAGCCACGACGCCGCCCAGTGCGCCAAGCTGAACGCCGGCACCGACGTGCGGCTGGCCGGCATGGTGGTGGAACTCATCCCGAAGCTCGTCAGCAAGGGGCGGAACGCCGGCAACCGGTGGGCGATCGTGCGGATCGAGGACTTCAGTGGGTCGGTCAAGTGCATCATGTGGTCGGACCAGTTCCAGCGGTTCGGGGACGAGGTGAAGGCGGACGCCATCCTGCTGTTCGACGGCAAGGTGGAGTGGCGGGAGGGGTCGGGCGAGCCGGACGTGATCGTCGAACGGGTGCTGACGGTCGAGCAGGCGAAGGCCGAACTCACCCGCGGGGTGGTGCTGCGGATGGCGTACCGCACCGATGACGACGGGCGGCAGACGTTCGACACCCTGGGCAAGATCCTGAAGCAGGCGAAGGGGCCGTGCCCGGTATACCAGGCGGTGCAAGACCCGCCCGGGCGGGCGGCGCAGTTCAAGCTGCACGCCGACTACTTCGTCAACCCGACGCAGGTGCCGGTCGAGCAGTTGGAGATGATCCTCGGGCCGGGGGCGGTGCTGTTCACCGGGCGGTAGATTGACAGGGTGGCCCGCTCTCTCCGAGAGCGGGTCCGGAACTCCCGCTCTC
>CANJKY010000582.1 GCA_947474875.1 Gemmataceae bacterium | reverse complement strand
GTGCGGGACGCCACCCGGTTCGAACGCGACGGGTGGTTGGACTACCGGAAGAAGCCGATCACCGACCGCGAGCGGCACGGCCACGAGCGGGTGCTGGCGGTGGTCCGCCAGTTCCCCGGCTCCGGCGACTTCCAGGAGGCGCTGTTCATCGGGTTCGCCCTCGCCGGCGGGTGGGCCGCGTGGTGGACGATCCTCGGGCTCATCTACTGGGCGTTCCCGAAGTGGCTGACCACCCTCTTCCACCCGCTGCTCGACGGGTACGACTCCTTGCACGGGGTGCGGGTGGCAGCTTGCGCGGGGTTGGCGCTCGTCGTGTGGGCCGGGTTCGCCTTCCGCCTGTGGGACGCCGCCCTGGGCGGTTGAACGCCGGTATCCGTTTGCCCGAGAATTTTCTTGACACCCCCGTCGAGCACGGTATTCCCCCCGATCTGGGGAATTCCGATATTGGGGGGCGACCGATGCGGAACTGGATCGTTCTGTCGGTGGCGGGAGTCGGGTTGACGACGGGGGCGGCATCGGCCCAGCGGCCGCCGTCGAAGGTGGTGGACACGGACGCGCTGGTGGTCAAGCCGGTGGACGCCACCACCACGATGGTCGGGCGCACGTTTCAGTACGTCAGCCGGGTGACCGCGAACACCCTCGATAACAACGCCCTCATCCGCACCGTCAATAATCTGTTCGGCACCAAGGCGAAGGCCGCCCCGACGCAGGCCGGCCTCAGCCCGCTGCCCGACCCCAAGTCTTATCCTTCCACCTACTACAACAGCCCGATCCAGCCCCAGATGCCGAAGTATCAGGTGATTCAGCGGAAATAATAGCCCAATCGACATAACCCTCCTTACCGGACCGGCCGATCCGATCGACCGGTCCGGTAAGGAGTTGCGCGTGCGCCGGCTGTCGGGGAAACTCATCCGGACGACCCGTGCCGAACGGACGATTCGGCGTATAACAGCGAATTGGCACCCCTCGTGCCCCGATTAGTTCACGAGGAACTAGTCGCCCCAAGTTCTGGTGGACAACCCCCGTGCCCGACTGGTGTTACTTGGTGCTCGCCGCCGTGGGTGTCACGACGGTCCTCGCCGCCCTGTCCGTCGCCCTGGCTCAGTTCTATTACCGCCGTCGGTTCCTCGACCAGGTGGTCCGCATCTTCGAAGAAAAGCCTCTCTTCATCGTCCCCCGTGGGTCACCCGATCCAACCGCGGAGGAGGTGACGTTCCGCTCGACCGATGGCACTCGGCTGGCCGGCTGCTACCTGCCGCACCGGGCGGATCGCCGCCGCGGGGTGATCCTGTTCGGGCTGGAGTTCGGGTCTAACCGGTGGGCGGCTGGGCCGTACTGCGAACACCTGCGGACCGCCGGGTACGACGTGTTCGCCTACGAGCCTCGCAACCAGGGGGACAGCGACACCGACCCGACGTACCAGCCGCTCCAGTGGGTGACCGACCGGGACGTGGCCGACGGCCGCGCCGCCCTGGCTTACCTGAAGGGGCGGGCGGACGCCGACCCGGCCGGGGTGGGGGTGTTCGGGGTGAGTAAGGGCGGGAGCGTGGGCCTGCTGCTGGCCGCCGAGGACCCGGCCGTGCGATGCGTGGCCACCGACGGGGCGTTCGCAACCTACACCACCGTCGTACCTTATATGCGGCGGTGGGTGACCATCTACAGCCCGCACCGCCGCCTGCAGCGGCTGGTGCCGGACGCTTTCTACGGGTCCATCGGCCAGGCGGCCATCAACCGGGTGGCCCGCAACCGCGGGGTGAAGTTCCCGCGGGTGGAAGCCGCCGTCCGCCGCTTGTGGGTTCCGCTGTTCATGATCCACGGTGAGGGCGACACGTACATCAAGCCGGCCATGGCCCAGAGCCTGTTCGCCCGTTGCAAGTCGGCGGTCAAGCACCTGTGGATCGTCCCGAAGGCCAAGCACAACCAGGCCCCGCAGGTCGAACCCGAGGCGTACCACGCCAAGCTGACAGCGTTCTTCACCACGCACCTCGGCGGCTGACCGCTGGTTCAGCAAACTGCACCCATACCATTAGTGGTTAATTCCTCTCCGGGGTGCGCTGCCACCCCGTTCGACAAATTAGTGTGTGACTGATCGATCGCCCCTCGACAGCGGCTCGCACCGACGTCATACTGACGTCGCCCTGCGGAGCCGTCCCGATGTCCGACCCCGCCATCTCAGACGTCACACATTTGACCCGTTCGGCGATCGACCTGGCCGCCACCGCCGGTGAGCCCGCAGACGCGATCTCGGACGCCCCTGCCCCGCCGGCCGCCGGCCACCACTACCACATTGGCGCAGAGATCGCACGCGGCGGTATGGGCGCCGTGTACCGCGCCACCGACGCGGTGTTCGGCCGGGAGGTGGCGGTGAAGGTGCTGCACGACAAGTACGCCCCCACCTCCGCCGCCGCCCGCCGGTTCCACGACGAGGCCCGCATCACCGGCCAGTTGCAGCACCCCGGCGTCCCGCCGGTGTTCGACCTAGGCGAACTGCCGGGCGGCCGCCCGTTCCTGGCCATGAAGCTGATCAAGGGCGACACGCTGGACGACCTGCTGAAGGGCGCGGCCGACCGCGGGCGGCTGGTGGCGGTGTTCGAGAAGGTGTGCGAGGCGGTGGCGTACGCGCACGCCCACGGGGTGATCCACCGCGACCTGAAGCCGGCGAACGTGATGGTCGGCAGCTACGGCGAGGTGCAGGTGATGGACTGGGGGCTGGCCAAGGTGCTGGCCGGCCCGGACGGCGGTCGGGCGGCCGCCGACCCGGAGGCCACCTCGACCGGCACGGTGGTGCAGTCGCTCCGCGAATCGGACGGGTCGTTCACCCAGGCCGGGGCGGTGCTCGGCACCCCGGCGTACATGCCGCCGGAGCAGGCCCTCGGGGCGGTGGACGAGTTGGACGCCCGGTCGGACGTGTTCGGCCTCGGCGGGCTGCTGGCGGTCGTGCTGACCGGGAAGCCGCCGTTCGTCGGGGACACCGCCGAGACCACTCGGATGCTGGCCGCCAAGGGGAAGGTGGCCGACTGCTTCGCCCGGCTGGACGCCTGCGGGGCCGACCCGGATCTGGTCGCCCTGGCCAAGCGGTGCCTGGCCCCGGAGAAGGACGACCGGCCGGCCGACGCCGGGGCGGTGGCGCAGGCGGTGGCGACACTCCGGGCGGCGGCCGACGACCGGGCGCGGCGGGCCGAGCTGGACCGGGTGAAAGCGGAGGGGGAGGCGGCGGCGGCCGAGCAGCGGGCGGCCGAGCAGCGGAAGCGGCGGCGGGTGCAGGCCGCCCTCGGGCTGACGTTCACCGCCCTGGTGGTGGCCGGCGGGGCGTTCGCCTGGCACCAGGACCGGCAGGCGGCGGCCGAGCGGGGGCGGTTGGGGCGGAACGCCGAGGCGGTGGCCGCCCTGCTCGACCGGGCGGCGGAGGCGCTGACCGCCGGGAACGCCGCCGGGGCCGGGGCGTTCCTGGACGCGGCCGACGCCCGGGCGGCCGAGGGCGGGGCGGGCGACCACGCCGCCCGCACCCGCCGGCTACGGGCGGACCTGACCGCCCTCCGCACCCTCGATGACGTGGACCAGTACCGCTGGACCCCGGTCGACACGTTCCCCCCGGGTCCGAAGGCGGTGTCCGCCCGGTACGCCGCCGCCCTGACCGCCACCGGGGCGAACCCGGACGTGGTCGACCCGGAAACGGCCGCCGCCCGGGTGGCCGGGTCGGACGTCCGGGACCGGCTC
>CANJKY010000581.1 GCA_947474875.1 Gemmataceae bacterium | reverse complement strand
CCCGACGGCCGCTCCGCGGCGAAGACCCCACCCCGTCGCTCGCGCTCCGGGTTCCACACAATCCCCCTTCCCGCCGCGGCCGGTTCACCTAAATCGGTAGGTGTCGCCCACCCCTCTCCATTTCCCTCTCGGAGTGCTGCACCGATGAGAAAACTGTCCGCCATCCTGGCCGCCGGAGCGGTCGCCGCCGCGGCCGGTCCGCCGGCGTCCGCCGGCGACGACACCCGCCTGCTGTCCATGCCCGCGATCAGCGACAAGAAGATCGCGTTCGTGTACGGCGAGGACCTGTGGGTGGCCGACCGCGACGGCAAGAACGCCAAGCGGCTGACCTCCGACGTGGGCCTCGAATCCAACCCGGTGTTCAGCCCGGACGGGTCGCTGATCGCGTTCTCCGCCCAGTACGACGGCAACACCGACGTGTACACCATCCCGGTGGACGGCGGCACCCCCACCCGGGTGACGTACCACCCGTCGCCGGACGTGGTCCGCGAGTTCACCCCGGACGGCAAGTCGGTGCTGTTCATGTCCAACCGGAACGTGTACAGCAACCGGCACGCGCAGCTGTTCACCGTCCCGCTGACCGGCGGCATGCCCACCCAACTGCCCATCCCGTGGGGGTTCGAGGCGTGTTACAGCCCGGACGGCAAGTACATCGCGTACACCCCGGTGCGGGACGCCACCGCCCAGTGGAAGCACTACCGCGGGGGCACGCACAGCCGCATCTGGCTGTACGACGTGACCACCCACGACGTGATCGAGCTGCCCCAGCCGGCCGGCCGGTGCAACGACATGGACCCGAACTGGGTGGGCGACACCCTGTACTTCAAGTCCGACCGGGCGGGCGAGTACAACGTGTTCGCGGTCAAGCCGAACGGCAAGGCGCCGAAGCTGGACGAGATCAAGCAGGTGACCGAGTTCAAGGACTTCCCGGTCCTGGACATCAACCACAGCAAGGACTCGCTCATCCTGGAGCAGGCCGGGTACCTGCACACCATGCGGGTGGGCGAGACCAGCCCGAACCGGCTGAAGATCGGCATCAACGTGGACGCGCCGGAGGCCCGCGCGCGGTTCGCCAAGGGGGCCAAGTACGTCCGCGACGCGGCCATCTCGCCCAGCGGGGCGCGGGCGGTGGTCGAGTTCCGCGGTGAGGTGGTGTCGGTGCCGGCCGAGAAGGGTGACCCCCGCAACCTGACCAACACCGTCGGCACGCACGAGCGGAGCCCGAGCTGGTCGCCGGACGGAAAGACGATCGCGTACTTCAGCGATGAGGGCGGGGAGTACCAACTGGTGCTCGCCCCGCAGACTGGCAAGGGGGAGAAGCGGACCATCAAGCTGACCGGCGGCGGGTTCTACTACGGGGCGGTGTGGTCCCGCGACTCGAAGAAGATCCTGTACAGCGACAACGCCCACGGGCTGTACTGGCTGGACGTGGAGAGCGGCAAGTCCACCAAGATCGTGACCGACGAGTACGGCCGGTACGTGCGGGCCGTCCTGTCGTCGTGGTCGCCGGACAACAAGTGGGTGACGTACACGGCCGAGACGCCGGCACACATCTCCCGGGTGTATGTGTACTCGCTCGAGCAGAACAAGTCGTTCCCGGTGACCGACGGCAAGAGCGACGCCAGCGACCCGGCGTTCGACGCCAACGGCAAGTACCTGTACTTCATCTCGTCGGACAGCACCGGGATGAGCAAGCACGGGTTCAGCCAGTCGGCGTCCGACTCCCGCCCGCCGCGGTTCAGCGTGTACATGGCGGTGCTGCAGAAGGGCACCCCGTCCCCGTTCCTGAAGGAGAGCGACGAGGAGAAGGGGACGGTGCCGCCGCCGCCGCAAGGCCCCGGCCGCCCGGCCCCGGAACCGAAGAAGGACGACCCGAAGAAGGACCAGCCGAAGGTGGACGACAAGAAGGACGAGCCGAAGAAGGACCAGCCGAAGAAGGATGACAAGAAGGACGAAAAGCCGGCGGACCCGAAGAAGGCCGGCGACCCGAAGGAGGAGCCGAAGACTGAGGCGAAGCCGACTCCCAAGTTCAGCATCGACTTCGACGGCATCGACCAGCGGATCATCGCCCTGCCGCTGCCGAGCGGGAACTACGGCAACCTGCAGGCCGGCGCCGCCGGTCAGGTGTTCGTCATCTCCCGCCCCGAGGCGGGCGGCGGCGGCCGTGGGCCGGGTGGTCCCGGCGGCGGCGCCAGCCTCATGCGGTTCGACATCGACGGCCGCAAATCGACCACCGTGCAGTCCGGCGTCGGCGCCTACGAGCTGACCCCGGACGGGCGGAAGATGCTGTATTCCCAGGGCGGCGACTGGTACATCGGCAGCACCGGCGGCGGCGGGGGCGGTACCGCGCTGGCCGGGCTGGGCGGCCGCGGCGGAAGCCCGGCGGCCCCGGCCGCGACCGGCGGCGGCGGTGGCGGCGGGCAGAAGCTGAACCTGGACGCCATCGAGGTGCGGGTGGACCCGCGGGCCGAGTGGAAGCAGATCCTGCACGAGGCGTGGCGGATCAACCGCGACTACTTCTACGACCCGACCATGCACGGGGCGGACTGGAACGCGGTGAAGAAGAAGTACGAGCCGTTCCTGGAGCACGTGAACAACGGCGGCGACCTGTACAAGGTGATCCGCTGGATGCTGTCCGAGCTGGCCGTCGGGCACAGCTACACCACCCCCGGCGAGCGATCCACCGAGAAGAAGACGGTGAGCGGCGGGCTGCTCGGGGCCGACTACGGGGTGAAGGACGGGCGGTACTTCTTCAAGAAGATCTACAGCGGGCTGAACTTCACCTCCGACCTGCGGAGCCCGCTCACCGCCCCCGGCGTGGACGTGAAGGAGGGCGAGTTCCTGCTGGCCGTCCGCGGGGTGGACCTGAAGGCCCCGACCGAGGTGTTCAGCCTGTTCGAGAACACCGCCGGCAAGAGCGTCGAGCTGACCGTCGGCCCGACCGCCGACGGGAAGAACAGCCGGACGGTGACGGTCGAGCCGCTGGCGAACGAGCTGAACCTGCGGAACCGCGAGTGGATCGAGGGCAACCTGCGGAAGGTGGAGAAGGCCACCAACGGGCGGGTCGGGTACGTGTACGTGCCGGACACCGCCGGCCAGGGGGTGCAGTACTTCAAGCGGTACTTCTACCCGCAGGTGGACAAGGACGCGCTCATCGTGGACGAGCGGTTCAACAGCGGCGGGCAGATCGCCGACTACTACATCGAGGCGCTCACCCGCCCGTTCGCCTCGTACTGGGCGCCGCGGTACGGGGCCGAGTGGCGGAGCCCGAGTGCGGCCGTCCACGGGCCGAAGGTGATGATCGCCGACGAGGGGGCCGGGTCCGGTGGGGACATGCTCCCGTACATGTTCAAGAAGTTCAAGGTCGGGCCGGTGGTGGGCAAGCGGACGTGGGGCGGGCTGGTCGGCATCTCCGGCTACCCGGTGCTCATGGACGGCGGCACGGTGACGGCCCCCAGCTTCGCCATCTGGACGCCCGAAGAGGGGTTCGTGGTGGAGAACGAGGGCGTCGCCCCGGACTACGACGTGGACATGTGGCCGAAGGACGTGATCGCCGGCAAGGACCCGCAACTGGAGAAGGCGATCGAACTGGCCCTGAAGGCGCTGGAGGGGCAGCCGAAGAAGGACATCAAGCGGCCGGCGTACCCGAACCGGGCCAACCCGGGGAAGTAACCTGAGGCGGACCGCGAGCGGCCGGGGCGAACGCCCCGGCCGTTTTT
>CANJKY010000580.1 GCA_947474875.1 Gemmataceae bacterium | reverse complement strand
TACCGCCTTGTTCGGCCGCTCGCCGTCTGGTACGTTTCGACTATCCCCGGAGGTGCGTGTGGAACTCCGCGAAGCTCTGTCGCAGATCGCCGAAATCCGCGCCCGCGTGGCCGCCGCCGAGCGGTTCGACGGGTACCGCGCCGCCCCGGTCGCCGTCACCGGCCTGCTCGCGGTGCTGGTCGCCGTCGTCCAGCCGCTGCTCGTCCCGGACCCGGTGGTGGACCTGACCGGCTACCTCGCCCTGTGGCTGGGCACGGCGGCGGTGGCGGCGGCGGTGGCCGGGTCGGGCATCTGGCTGCGGCACCGCCGCAACACCCGCCCGCTGGCGAAGCAGGTGACGTGGCTGGCGGTCGGCCAGTTCGCGCCGTGCCTGATCGCCGGCGGCCTGGTCACGCTGGTCATCGCCCGCCGCGCCCCGGACTATGCCGCCCTGCTGCCCGGCCTGTGGCAGGTGCTGTTCAGCCTGGGGGTGTTCGCGTCGTGGCGGCTGATGCCGCGGGCGGTGCTGGCGGTCGGCGTGTTCTACCTGCTGGCCGGGGCGGTGAACCTGGCCCGCGGGCCGGACGCGGCGTTCGCCCCGTGGGCGATGGGCGTGCCGTTCGGCCTCGGCCAACTGCTCACCGCCACCGTGCTGTACTGGAACCTGGAGCGAGACCCCCATGCCCCCGCCTGACCGTCCCGACGAAGCCGGCCGGTTCGCGTTCGACGGCCTGGACCGGGTGCTGCACGAGAAGAAGCGGCTGGGCATCCTCACGTCGTTGCTGGCCCACCGCGACGGGCTTGTGTTCAACGAGTTGAAGGAACTCTGCACGCTCACCGATGGCAACCTGAACCGGCACCTGGCGGCGTTGCAGGAGGACGGACTGGTGGAGATCTGGAAGGGGATGAACGGCCGCCGCCCGCAGACGCTGGTGCGGCTGACCACCGTCGGCCGCGAGCGGTTCCTCGGCTACCTCGGACTTTTGGAGGGGATCGTCCACGACGCGCTGTCCGCCGCCGAAGCCGCCCCCGCCCCGCAAAAGGGCGTCGGCCTGAACCCGGCGTGAGCCGCTTTTCGCCCCGGAGGGGCGGCGGCCCGTAGCCAGGGGTGGAGCGAGCCGCAGGCGAGCGCAACCCCTGGACCGCGGGCGATCGAGAACAAGCCCCGGAGGGGCGCTTGATTCAGTCGTCCCTCCGGGACTCCGAGGTATACACCGTATCACCAGGGGTTCCGTCGCTCCGCTCCGTCACCCCTGGCTACGGGCCGCCGCCCCTCCGGGGCGAAGAAAATGCCCAACCTCCTATTACTCGAAGATGACGCGGAACGTGTCGCACGGTTTCATGCGACGGCCGGGAGGTTGAACTTGGCGGTCCAGTTGTGGCGGTCGGCGGTCACATTGCTCGACGAACTCGACCGACACCTGCCGCACGCCGATCTGATCTCGCTCGACCACGATTTGCTGTCCGAACCCGGCGAACCGGACCTGGGCGACGGGCTGATGGTGGCGAAGGCGCTGGCGGCTCATCGGCCGCGTTGCCCGGTCATCATCCACACAAGCAACACCCTCCGCGGCGACTCGATGGAAGGCGAACTGCAACTGGCCGGGTGGACATACCGTCGCATCCTGCCGATCGGCGACGACTGGATCGAGGTCGATTGGTTCCGGGCCGCGAAACGTCTGCTCAGGGGGAATCGTCAGTCATGACTGCCGCGCGAAAGGGTTCACCCCGGATCGCCGACATCCCGGCCGACGTGCTGGCCGGGCTGAACGCGGGCACGCTCGAATCCCGCACGCTAGCCGAGGGGCTGGCGATCGACTTCGCCCAGTTGCTCGCCGCCGCGGTGCCGGACGTGCCGGCGGACTACCTGCAAATGGTGCGAGACGCGGCGGGGCAGGGGATCACCCGGCGGATGGAACTAGTCGGCGGCATCCTGCTACGGCACCTCGGCCGCGAGCGGCTGGACGAAGCGGCGAAGCACCCGTCCGACACCGTTCGCGGCTGGGCGTGCTACCTGATCGGCCTGTTGCCGAAGCTGAAGTTGAAGGACCGGTTGGCCCTCATCCGCCCGCTGGCCGACGACCCGCACTTCGGCGTCCGCGAGTGGGCGTGGATGCCGGTCCGCCCGCACCTCGCCGCCAACGTGCCGCACGCGGTCAAGCTGCTGGTCCCGTGGACGGCCGCTGAGTCGCCGTTCCTCCGCCGGTTCGCGGTGGAGGCGATGCGACCACGGGGCGTGTGGGCCAGTCACATCGAGGCGCTGAAGCAGAACCCGGACCTCGCCCTGCCGCTGCTCGACCCGCTCAAGGCCGACCCGGAGAAGTACGTCCAGGACTCGGTGGCGAACTGGCTGAACGACGCCGCGAAGTCCCAGCCTGTGTGGGTGACGACGCTGTGCCTGCGGTGGCGACGGGAGTCGGACTCGCCGCACACGGTACGGATCACCCAGCGGGCGGTGCGGAATTTGAACCGATAATACCGCACGCAGATGACACGGACTCCGGCGCGGATGAACACGGATCGGAAACCGATTTGTCTTGATCGGCGTTCGTCTACGGTGGAATCTGCGTCATCCGCGTGCGCTGCCTTTTTCACCCGTCGGAATCAACCATGCGAACCCTCTCCCTGTTCGGTGTGCTTGTCATGACTGCTTCCGCCACGGCAGCCGACTTCCCCGACCCGTTGGCGATGAAGGACGGCACGAAGGTGACGACCCGGGCCGACTGGGAGGTGAAGCGGAAGCCGGAACTAAAGACGCTGTTCCAGCAGGAGATGTACGGCTACCTGCCGCAGACGGACGTGAAGCTGATGCCGAAGGTGCTGTTCGAGGACACGAAGGCGTTCGGCGGGAAGGGCACGCTGCGGGAGGTGGAACTGCGTCTGTTCGCGCAGCCGGAGTGCCCGCCCATCCACCTGCTCATCGCCGTGCCGAACGACCGCCCGAAGGCCGGGGCGCCGGTGTTCGTCGGGCTGAACTTCACCTGCAATCACACCATCGTGGACGACGACCGCGTCCGCATCCCCGGCGGGTGGGTGTACGACAAGCAGATGGGGGCGAAGGACAACAAGGCCACCGCCGACGGCCGCGGGAAGGCGAAGGGCGTGTGGCCGCTGGCGGACATCGTGGCGGCCGGGTACGCGGTGGTGACGTGCTACAACGGCGACATCCACGAGGACCACAAGGACGCCAGCGGGCCGCTCATGCCGTATGCCGCCCCGGTGCCGCCCGGCGTGGCCGGTTCGAAGCTGCCGGGCGATCTCACCGCCACCGTCATGCTGTGGGCGTGGGGCATTCACCGGATGGTGGATTACGTCACGATGGACAACGCGTTCGACCCGAAGCGGGTGGCGGTGATCGGGCACTCGCGGCTGGGCAAGACGGCGCTCGTGGCCGGGGCGTTCGACGAGCGGATCGCGGCGGTGTTCCCGCACCAGGCCGGGTGCGGCGGCACCGGCCCGAGCCGGCACGCCGACCCGAAGGCGGAGAGCGTGAAGCGGATTAACACGTCGTTCCCGCACTGGTTCTGCACCAACTTCAAGAAGTACAACGACGACCCGGCGGCGCTGCCGTTCGACCAGCACTGCCTGCTGGCGCTGTGCGCCCCGCGGCCGGTGCTGTACACGAACGCGACGGAAGACCAGTGGGCCAACCCGTCCGGCCAGTTCGACATGATGAAGCGGGCGACGCCGGTGTACGAGTTGCTCGGGGTGAAGGGCATGGAGACGGACACGATGCCCGACACC
>CANJKY010000579.1 GCA_947474875.1 Gemmataceae bacterium | reverse complement strand
CGGCCCGCTGTTCGACGTGCCGCTCGGCGGCGGGGCCACCGTCGGCATCCCGCCCGGCAGGTTGATCGGCGGCAGGGACGAGCCGCCCGGCGGGGCCGGCCGGTTCCCTGGGTCCGCGGTGTTCGCCCACGAGCCGGTCGTCGAGTTCGGGTCGAACCCGGCGGTCGCACCCGGCGTCGGGATGGACGGCATCGGGGCCGACGGCGACGGCGGCGGGGCGACCGTCGGGGCCGCGGGCGGCACGTACGCCGGCGGCGGGTAGTTGGCCGGCGGCGGCTGGTAGTTGATCGGCGCCGAGTTCGTCGGCAGGCTGCCCAGCGGGATGCCGACCGACGGCGGGGCGACGTTCGCCGGCGGGGTCATCGGCGGCGGCTGGACCGGCGGCGGCTGCACCGCCAGCGGGTTCGCCGTGCCGGCCGGCGGCACCAGTTCCCCCTTCGCCCCGACCGTCCACCCCGGCGGCACCATCTTGCGGTCGGCGGTCACCGTCCACCCCGGCGGCAGGGTCTGGCCGGGCGGCAGCGCCACGGCCGACGTCTGCACGGTGGAGCCGTTCGGCCCGGCCTTCGCGTCGAACGGCTTGGTGGTGTCGAAGTGCGTGGGCGGCGGCAGCGTCGGCATGGACGCGGCGGCGTGCTGGGCGGCCGGGTTGAGCGTCGGCTGCGGGCCGGCGGTCGGCGCCCCCGTCCGCCCCTGGGCGATCATCTTGCCCACGTCCGGGATGGCCTTCACCTCCGCCGGGTGGGTAGTGGCCGAGGTGATCTTCAGCGGCCCGCCCTGGCCGGGCGGGGTGAAGTCGAGCGGCAGCACCTGCGGGGTGTTCGTCAGCGTCGGCCCGGCCGTCTCGCCCGCCTCCGGTTTCGGCTCGTACTTGCACGACAACTGGATCTGGGTGACGTCCTTCCAGTTCGCCGGGTACGGCAGGAACACCACGTACTTGTTGCCGAAGTGCTCGTCCTTCGTCCGCAGCTTCCGCAGCGTGTTCTTGTCGAAGTGCCACGCCTCGGACACCGCCTTCGGCATGCCGGCCGGCCGCGGGGTGACGTCCTCGGCGAACACCACCAAGTCGCCGTTCACCTCGGTGAACTGGCCGTCGGCGGCGTACAGGAACACCTGCCCGACGATGCCCGGCCGCAGGGTGGCGTCCTGGGTGGGGTCGGCCAGGTACTCGACCCGCGGCTGGAACACGGCCACCAAAACGGTGGCCGGCTTGGCCGGCCCCATCCCCACCGCCTCCTTCAGGACGGCCATCGACCGGTTCGCCGTCACGCACCCGGTGCCGCCGGCGACGGCGGTGGCACACGCCGCGGCTCCCAGCAGCCGCCGCACCGCCTTCCAGCCGCCCCCCCCGGCCCGCTTCGCGCCCCCCGGCGCGGCGGTCCGCGACTGAACTCGTCCCATGATGGCCCTCCCCTTGGCCGTCAGTGGATTCCGCACCCCCAAGCCCAGGGACGGCCGTCCCTGGGCTTTCAATTCCAATTCCTAGCGCCCCCACGGCTGCTGGCCTGTCGGCGGGCCGCCGGCCGCGGCGGTCGGCGTGTACCCCGCGGGCGGGGTGGCCGGGGCCGGCTGGAACGCGGTCGGCTGCACGGCCGGCGGGGCGACCACCCCCGGCACGTTGCCCGGCACGCTCGCCGCGGCCGGCGGGGCCACCACCCCTGGCTGGACCGGTAGCGCCCCCGCCGGGTAACTCGGCGTCGGCGGCTGGGCGGCGGTCGGTTGCGTCGGGTAGATGGCCGGCGGCACCACCGGGTAGCTGGCCGCGGGCACCGCCGGGGCGCCGGCGGTGGGCACCGGGGCGGCCACCGGGTTCTGCCCGTACACCGCCCCGGGGTAGTACGTCGGGGCGATGGCCCCGGTGCCGGACAGCGGCAGGTACGCCGGGGCCGGGCCGGTGATGTTGTCCAGGCACAGGTCGCCGGCCGCCTTGCCGCGGATCACGTCCGGGTTCACCCCGGTCACGTTCGCCACGTCCTGGATGCTCCAGCTCATCTTCTTCGCCTCGGCGGCGAGCACCGCCCGCATGTCGTTCACGCTCCGCATGATCCGCGGGGTCATGATGAAGATGACCTCCCGCCGCTCCTGCACCTGGGTGCGGAAGCGGAACGCCGCCCCCACCCACGGCAGGTCGCCCACCCACGGGATCTTCCGCTCCGCCTTCTCGTCCCGCTTGCTGATCAGCCCGCCGAGCACCACCGTCTCCCCGTCCCCGGCCAGCACCGTCGTCTCCACCGTCTGGGTGTCGATGGCCGACGCCAGCACCCCGTTGCCGATCTGCACCTGCGTCTGGCTGACGCTCGACACCTGCGGCTCCACCCGCATCAGCACCTGCCCGTCCGGGCTGATCCGCGGGGTCACCCGCAGCACCACCCCGATGGGCGTGTACGTGATGCTGTTCTGCACGAACCCCTGGGCGTTCAGCGTGCTGGCGGTGATCTGCGGGTAGTTCTGCCCCACCTGGAAGAACCCGGTCTGGTTGTCCGCCAGCGTCAGCGACGGGCGGGACAGCACGTCCAGCCGCCCCTGCGCCTTCAGCGCCCGGATGAGCAGGTTGAACGTGTCCGACGCGGCCGACAGCACGAACCCGCCCACCCCCAGCGTCGGGCTGGCCCGGCCGGTGCCCAGGTTGCCCAGCCCCTGGAACCCGACCACGTTCGGCGACGCGTTGGCGGCGTTCGGCAGCGCGGAGGTGGTGTTGAAGTTGTACCCGGGGCTGCCCGGGCTGGAGGTGGTGGCCCCGCCGCGGGCGAACAGCACGTTGCTCTGCAACCCCACCTCCACCCCGAACTCCTCCTGGTTGTTCAGCCGCACCTCGGCCACCAGCACCTCCACGTACACCTGCGGCGGGGCGGCGTCCACCGCCTGGATGAGCCGCAGGATGTCCGCCATGAGCTGCGGCGGCGCGCCGATGATGAGCTGGTTGGTGATCGGCTCGGCCTGGACGAAGTACGTCTGCCGCTGGATGCCGGTGAACGTGGCCGTCCCGGTCAGGTTCTGCAGGTTGTTGCTGAATGTGGACACCCCGGCCAGGAACTGGGTGAGCGCGGTCTGCACGTCGGCCGCGGCCGCGTTCTTCAGCTTCACCACCTCGGTGAGGATCTGCGGGGTGTCCGTCGCCTCCAGCCGGCGGATGACCGAGTCCACCAAATCCAGGTCGTTCTGGCTGCCGCCGACGATGAGCGAGTTCGTGCGGGTGTCCACGGTGATCCGCAGGTCGATGAGCGCCGACCCGTCGCCCGGCGCGCCGGTGAGGGTGAGCAGCGGGCGGGTGACCCCCTGCGTCTGGGCGGTGCCGAACCCGCCCTGGCCGGCCAGCCCGCCGCCGGCCAGCCCGCCGGCCCCGGTCTGCTGCTGGCGGCTGAACAGGTTGAACAGCAGCGTCTGCACGGCCGTGGCGTCCGCCTTCTTCAGTTGGAACAGCTTGACGTACGACTTGGCCGCCGCCACCCCGTCCAGCTCGGTCACCAGCGCCTCGATCATCTTCATCGTCTTCTCGGGGGCGGCGACGATCAGCGCGTTGATCCGCGCGTCCGGGGTGACGCTCACGTCCGCCAGGATGCCCGAGTCGGCCACCGGCCGGCCGTTCACGTCCCGCATCCGCAGCACGGTCGTCTTGGTGGACGCGGTGGTGCCGCCGGTGAGCTGGACGCCGCCCTGCTGCTGCCCGAACTGCTGCTGGCCGAACGCCCCTTGCGCCCCGGTGGCGAACGCCCCTTGCAACTGCT
>CANJKY010000578.1 GCA_947474875.1 Gemmataceae bacterium | reverse complement strand
CGCTGTACCTGGCGAAGACGTTCGGCCGCGGGCGGGTCACACTCGTCACCACCACCGCCGGCGAGAGCTGGACGACGTGGCCGGCCGAGTCGCCGGGGAACGTGTCGTTCACCCCGCTCATGAAGGAGTTGACCAACTACCTGGCCGGCGGCGGGGTGGACGACAACCGCACCTGCGGCCGGCCGGTGGAGGTGCGGCTGGACCCGGACGGGTACGACCCGAAGGTGCTCCGCGGGTTCGTCACCCACGTCGCCCGCCCCGGCGAGAAGGTGGCCGTCGGCGGGGCGAACGACCCGGCCCCGATCAAGATCGCCGACCAGTTCGACCCGCTGACCGTGGAGAAGGTGACGGAGAAGATCCAGGAAAAGGACGGGGACAAGGTGGTTGAGAAGACGGTCGAGCGGAACCTGCTGGTCGCCCGCGCCGCCGACACCTCCGCCCCCGGCGTGTACCTGTTCGGGTTCGAGATGAAGCGGGCCAAGCCCGGCTCGCCGAACGAGGTGGTGACCGGCCCGGAGTACCGGTTCGCCCCGGTCAACCTGGACGCCGCCCAGGAGGGCGACCTGCGGCGGGCGTCGCGGGAGGACATCACCGCCCAGGCGCCGGGGGCCGAACTGCACGGGCCGGACGACAAGGAGTGGATCGAGGCGCTGAAGAACAAGAAGTCCGACCTGTCCGAACTCGGGTGGGTGTTCCTGGCCCTGCTGCTGGTGCTGGTGGCCGAGCAGGCGCTGGCGGTGAAGCTGAGCTACCACGCCGCCCCGGACGGGATGAGCGACACCGCCCCGACCGCCGCGGCCGCCCTGCGGCGTACGACCGCCCAGACCGAGAGCGAGCAGACCGCGGCCTGATAAAAGCCCACCCACGGCCGTGGGTGGGCTTTGAAATACACCACCGACCAGGTTGACCCCGATATGGCCGACAACGCAGTCCAATCCTCGCAGGAATTCGTGTTCCGCCGGCTCGGCGACGCGTTCCCGCTGTCCACGCCCACCACCTCGTCCGCCCTGCTGTGGGGGGTGCTCGGCGGGCTGACGGCGCTGGCCGTGCTGAGCGTGGTCGTGCCCGTGTTCTGGGTGCGGCGGCCTGGCAGCGGGAAGGGCGAGGGCGGCATCCTCGGGGCCATCGTCAGCACCATCCTCGGCGTGCTGTTCGGCAAGGTGGACGACGCCCGGCCGGGCACCTGGCACTACCTGGCCTACGGGTTCCGCGCCGCCCTGTTCCTCACCCCGGTGCTGTTCGTGCTGGTCGCCCGCGGGTTCGAGGTGGACACGGACGTGCTGTGGTACGCGTTCACCGGCGCCGTGCTGCTCATCGGGTGCGTGCTGACGGCGCTGATGTACTACCGCGACGCCCGGTCGGTCGGTTGGTGGGCGGCCCCGCTCGCCGTGCTGCGGATGGCCGCGCTCGCCTGCCTGGCGGTGTGCTTCCTGCTGCCGGCGTACCAGACGTGGGAGGACACGGAGAAGCGGTCACGGGTGGTGGTGGTGCTGGACGTGTCGCCGAGCGTGTCCACCTGGAGCGACGAGATCAGCCGCGTCGAGGGGGCGAAGCTGAAGACGCGGATGGACAAGATCCTCGACTTCCTGACCGACGACAAGGTGCAGTTCGTCCAGAACCTGCTGAAGAAGAACCCGGTGTTCGTGTACCGGTTCGGTACCCGCCTGGACGAGGAGTCCGCGGCCATCACCGCCGACGCCGGGGCGTGGAGCAAAGCCGAGTGGGAGGCGTTCACCCGGTACGACTTCAAGCCGCTCGCGCTCAAGGGGCTGTCGGCGGACAGCCAGGAGAAGTTGAAGAAGGCGACGGCGTGGGGCGGGGACGACACCGGCACCGCCGACTGGGCGATCGGCTGGGCGAAGGCGGCCGACGGCGACAGCGGGGTGGACCAACTGCCCCAGGAGGAACAGGATCTGGTGAAGGCGAACCGGGCGAAGATCGAGAAGCGGATCGACGTGGCGAAGGCGATCGTGCTCGGCACGGCCGTGCCGGACAGCATCACCCAGGCGGTGAACCGGGAGGCCGGGAACATGCCGCAGGGGGTGATCGTGTTCTCGGACGGGCGGAGCAACATCGGGTCGGACGCGGCGTTCGCCGAACTGGCCAAGCGGGCGAAGGAGGCGAACGTGCCGGTGTTCACCGTCGGCGTCGGCGAGAGCCGGGAGGTGGTCACCCTCACCGTGTCCGACCTACAGGTGCCGGACCGCACCCAGCCGGACGAGCCGACGCAAGTCACCGTCGCCGCCGACGGGGTCGGGTTCAAGGAGAACGAGGAAGTCGAAGTGATCCTCGAACTGTTCCTGCCCGGCCGCGACCCGAAGTCGGACGCCGCCGACCACGAGATGAAAATGCCGCTCAAGTTCGCCCCCGGCGACCCGCCGCACGGCGAGGTGACGTTCACCCTGGACGCCGAGGAGTTCGCCAAGCAGGGGGTGATGAGCCTGGTGGAGGACGCCCCGCCGGGCAAGATCGGCCGCAAGTACCTGCTCAAGCAGGGGCGGGACAAGGGGGCGTGGAGCGTGCGGGCGAAGATCGCCCGCGACCGGCGGGAGGTGTTCCGGGACGAGTTCCACCTCAGCCCGGTGCGGCCGATGCAGGTGATCGACAAGCCGATCCGGGTGCTGCTGGTGACCAGCGGCCCGTCCCGCGAGTACCAGACGCTCCGCACCCTGCTGGTGCGGGAGATGGACCAGAAGCGGGCGGAGGTGTGCATCTACATGCAGAACGAGGGCGGGCAGACGGGCGAGATCGTGCAGGACGTGGAGCCCGGCCGGCTGCTCACCAAGTTCCCGGACGAACTGGACACGTCCAAGAAGACGCTCGGCGGGGGGGAGGCGGCGGACGCGGTGGCCCTGTCCCGCACCCGGTACAACAACCTGGACGAGTTCGACGTGATCGTGGTGTTCGACCCGGACTGGAACGAGAAGGACAAGGGCGGGGCCACCCGCATCCCGGACGGCACGTTCAAGAAGATCAAGAACTGGGTGGAGAACCTGGGCGGCGGGCTGGTGTACGTGGCCGGCACGTTCTACACCCAGTCGCTCGCCCGCACGGACGAGGAGAACGGCCGGCTGAAGCCGCTGCTGGACATCCTGCCGGTCATCCCGAACGACGCCGTGCTGCTCAAGAGCAAGGGCATCCCGCGGACGTACCGGCGGCTGAAGTTCGCCCCGAGCGCGGACGCCGACCTGCTCAAGCTGGACGACGACCTGGCCCTCACCCTACCCCCGCCGGACCGCCCGACCGCCGGGTGGGAGCGGTTCTTCACCGGCCGTGACAAGTTCACCCCGTCCACGGTGCCGGGCGAAGATCTGAACCCGCGGCGGGGGGTGCTGGTGGCGTACCCGGTGAAGGAGGTGAAGCCGGGGGCCATGCGGCTGGCCGACTTCCTGGACGTGGACGAGAAGGGGCAGGCCAAGCCGCTGCCGTACTACGCCGCCACCAACGCCGGGGCCGGGCGGACGGCCTGGCTCGGCTCGCCCGAGATCTACCGCGTGCGGCAGGCGGACGTCGGGTACTACGACCGGTTCTGGCTGAAGCTGCTGCGGTACGCGTCGGCCAAGCGGAACGCCAAGACCAGCCGCGGGCAGGTGCTGATGGGCAAGGAGTTCGTGTCCGGCGGGCCGATCAGGGTGCAGACGCGGGTGCTCCAGCCGAGCGGCGAGGCGTACGCCGAGGGCGAGCTGGACAAGCCGAAGTTCACCGTCAAGCAGTTCGACCAGAACGGCAACCTGGT
>CANJKY010000577.1 GCA_947474875.1 Gemmataceae bacterium | reverse complement strand
GTGCCACGAAAGCCAGGCCTCACCGCGGTTTCATCGGCAGCACCGACGGGCGGTCCGAGTCGTCCGCCCCCCCGTCCCCTGCCCCGACCGCCGCGCCCACCGGAACCCCCTCGTCCTCCGCGTCGTCCGCCACCGGCGGGGCGGGCGGGCGTTTGGAACCGTTGGCCGGCGGGCTCGTTTTCGTGTTGCGGCCCGGCACCACCACCTCAGCCGTCCGCACCTTCTCCTCCATCACCTTGCCCGGCTGGAACGTCACCACGTTCTTGGCCGGCACCTCCACCGGGGTGTCGGTGCGGGGGTTGCGGGCCATCCGCGGCTTCCGCCGCTTCACCTCGAACACGCCGAAGTTCCGCAGTTCGATCCGCCCCTCTTTCACCAGGGCGTCCACGATCAGGTCGAACGTCTCCTGCACGATGTCCTTCACCTTCACCTGCGGCTCGTTGAACTTGTCCGCGATGAGTTTCACGATCTCTTTTTTCGTCACGGCAGGTCCCCGAAGGGGTGGAGGTCGGTCGGATGGCCGTCTTCGAAATCCTAAGCGATCCTAACCCGGTGTCAAGACGCTAGTTCGGTTCAGTCCGCCGGTACGGGGCGGAGCAACACCCGCGCCAGTCCGGTCAGGAGGAGGGCGACGGTGAGGACAGCCAGCACCCACTCCGGGTTTTCACGGGCAAAACCCCGCACGAACCCGGTGAGTGAACGGAGCCCGTTCCGCGGCATCGAGTTGCGGAGCGTTTGACGTAGCGCTAAGTACCCGGCTTCGATGACCCTACGCCCGCTCGCCCAGTCGGCCGCCAGATTCGCCCGCTGCCCGGGCAGCAAATCCCGGAGCACCACCGTCGGGTGTGGGTGGGAAAACACGCCCGCCACCGCCGCCCCGTCCCGTTCGATCACCGTGGCCGCACCGGGGAACGACGCCAGCAGTTCCCGCAGTTCCCGCCCGGCGGTCCGGACGATGTACACCGCCTCCGGCGAGCGGATGGGGTCGCTCGGCACCCCGGCGAACGGCCCGAGGCGGTCCCACACCCGCCGCAGCCGTCGCAGGAACGCCAGCTCCCGGTACGCTTTACGGCGGTTGCCGAATGTCCCACTGCCGGCCGGCGGGGCGACCTCGTTCAGCAGCACCGGCTCGAAGTCGGGAACGGGTAGCGGGGCCAGCGTGGGCACCACGGGCGGCAGCGAAATCGCCCGCGGCGGAGCGGCCACCGCGACGGTGACCAGTTCGGCTTCGAGGACGACCGGGGCGGGCGGGGGCGGTGGTGGAACGGGGGCGGGTGTCGGAATCGGCTCGGCCGGTGGGGCGGTGACGGCGAACAGCGCCTGGGCCAACCGGTTCATCCCCTCGGTGACCAGTTCGGGGTGGACGAGCTGATGCGGGCGGAGCCACTCCATCCGCTCCAGCGCGTTCTGCTCGGCTTCGGCCACGTCCACCCCGCCGCCCGGCGGCAGGCCGAGCAAGGCGCGGTCGTCCGGCGGCCACACGCCGGGCGGCAGTCCGAGCCAGGTGAGCAGCAGGGTGGTGTCCATGTGTGGCCGGCCGGTCCGCCTTGTTCAGCTTACCCAGCGTGGCTATAACCCCCGCTGGTCGTGCGACTTCCCCGGGGCGCCGTGTTCATGCGCAACTTCGTCCGCGTCCTCCGCATGTCGTGGGCGTACCGCACCCGGCTGATCATATCGGTGATCGCGGCGGCGTGCGTGGCCGTGTTCTGGAGCCTGAACATCTCGGCCGCCTACCCGGTGCTGGTGGTGCTGTCCAAGAACCAGAGCCTACAGCAGTGGGTGGACCAGCAGATCGACGAGTACGAGCGGCGGGCGGCGGACAAGGTGAAGCTGAAGCGGGCGGACGAACTCCGCGGCGAGCGGCAGCGGCTGGACGAGAACCCGACCGCCCCGGACCGGGAGAACACCGAGCGCCGCATCGCCCGCGAGCTGGCCGCACTGGAGAAGGAACTGGGCGGGTACAACAACAAGGCGTGGCTGTACCGCTGGCTGAAGACGAGCGTCATCCAGTACCTGCCGGACGACCCGTTCCGCACGTTCGCCTGGATCATCGCCGCACTGGTGGTGGGCATCGCGGTGAAGGGGGTGTTCGAGTTCGTGCAGGAGTCGCTCATCGGGGCGGTGGTGCAGCGGACGCTGTTCGACTTCCGCAACCAGTTCTTCCGCCGCGGGCTGCACCAGGACCTGAAGCAGCTCGGCGAGGCCGGCACCACCGAACTGATGAGCCGGGCGACGAACGACGTCGAGCAGATCGGCACCGGGCTGAAGATGCTGTACGGGCGGGTGATGCTCGAACCGCTCAAGATGGCCACCTCGCTCATCGCGGCGTGCGTCATCAGCTGGCAACTGACGGTCATGTTCCTGGCGGTGGTGCTGGTGGCGGTGGTGGCGCTGAACAAGGTGAGCCGGTCGATGAAGAAGGCGGCGAAGAAGGTGCTGGAGCGGATGAGCGAGCTGTACCGGGTGCTGCGGGAGGCGTACGACGGGTTGCGGGTGGTGAAGGCGTTCACCGGCGAGAGCCGCGAACGCCGCCGGTTCCGCGCCGCCAACGAGGACTACTACAAGAAGACCGTCCGGGTCATCAACATCGACGCCGCCGTCGGCCCGCTGCTCGAAACCCTCGGGGTGCTATCCGTCGGCCTGGCCCTGCTGGCCGGCGCGTACCTGGTGCTGTCCAAGTCCACCCACCTGTTCGGCATCCGCATGGTGGACGACCCGATCGGCCCGGAAGCCCTGCTCACCCTGTACATGTTCCTGGCCACCATCGCCGACCCGGTGCGGAAGCTGAGCAGCGTGTACACCAAGATGCAGTCCGGCATGGTGGCCGCCGACCGCGTGTTCGCCCTGTACGACCGGGTGCCGGCGGTGGGGGCGAACGCCGACGGGCCGGTGGTGCCGCGGCACGCGAAGGGCATCAGCTTCCGCAACGTGTGCTTCAGCTACACCCCGGGCAGCCCGATCCTGAACGACGTGAACCTGGAGGTAGCCGCCGGCGAGACGGTGGCGCTGGTCGGCCCGAACGGGTGCGGCAAGAGCACTCTGCTCGGCCTGCTCCCGCGGTTCTACGACCCGGACCACGGGGACATCCTGATCGACGGCGTGTCGCTGCGGGCGGCCAACCTGCGGAGCGTGCGGAAGCAGCTCGGCATCGTCACCCAGGACACGGTGCTGTTCGACGACACGGTGCTGGCGAACATCGCCTACGGCCGGCACGGGGCGACGGACGCGGAGGTGGAGGCGGCGGCCAAGGCGGCGCACGCCCACGAGTTCATCGTGACGCTGCCGCAGGGGTACCAGACCCGCACCGGGGACATGGCCGCCAGCCGGCTCTCCGGCGGGCAGAAGCAGCGGATCGCCCTGGCCCGCGCCATCCTCCGCGACCCGCGGATTCTCATCCTGGACGAGTTCACCAGCCAGATCGACGGGGAGAGCGAGCAGAAGATCCAGGAGGCGCTGCGGACGTTCGTGAAGGGCCGCACCACGTTCGTCATCACCCACCGGCTGAGCACGCTGGAGCTGGCCGACCGCATCGTGGTGATGGACGGCGGGCGGATCGTCGCCACCGGCAAGCACGCCGACCTGATCGTGAACAGCCCGACGTACCGCCGGCTGTACGACACCCAGGCGTTCGGCGACCTGGCCGGCAAACCGGCGGCGTGATTTTGTAGGGTGGGTCCGGTCGCGGGAGCGACCGTGACCCACGGGTTTGATTCACCGTGGGTCACGGTCCTCACCGG
>CANJKY010000576.1 GCA_947474875.1 Gemmataceae bacterium | reverse complement strand
GCGACCCAACGGGGAGCGCGGGAGGCCTCCCGCGCTCCCCGTTGGGTCGCGGCTAACTCGATGCGGCTTTCGCCAACAGTTCCGCCGCCTCGTCCACCTCGGCCTCCGTCGTCCACCGCCCGACCGTCAGCCGCACCGCCCCGCGGCTGACCTCCGGCGGCACCCGCATCGCGCACAGCACCGCCGACGGCGTCACCTCCAGTTGCCCCGGCTTCGGCTCGTGGCACGCCGCCCCGACGCTGGCCGCAATCCGCGGCACCCGCTCCAGCAGCTTCGGCCCGATCTGCCCGGCGAAGTTGACGTTCAGCGTGTTCGGCAGCCGTAGAGTCGGGTGGCCGTTCAGCGTGATCCGGTCGCCGAGCTTGTCCCGCAGCCGCTGGTGCAACCGATCACGGAGTGACACTAGCCTGTCACCGGCGGCCGGCAGCGCCTCGCGGCACAGTTCGGCCGCCTTCCCCAGCCCGACGAGGTACGGCGTGTTCTCCGTGCCGGCCCGCCGCCCGCCCTCGTGCCCGGCCCCGTGAATCAGCGGCTCCAACTCCACCCCGCCGCGGACGTACAGCGCCCCCACCCCCTTCGGGGCATACAGCTTGTGCCCGGCGATCGTCAGCAGATCGACGTTCAGAGCGTTCACGTCCACCGGCACTTTGCCGATCGACTGGGCACAGTCGGTGTGGAACACGAACCGGTATCGCCGCTTCAACTCGCCCACTTCGCGGATCGGCATGAGCGTGCCGATCTCGTTGTTCGAGTGCATGAGGGTGACGAGGGTGAACTGCCGGAACGTGAGCCGCACCGCCCGTCGCACCGCGTCCGGGTCGATCAGCCCGTGCCGGTCCACCTTCAGCACCGTCACCACCGCCCCCTGCCGCCGCAGGAACTCGACCGGCCCGACCGTCGCCGGGTGTTCCACCGCCGACGTGACGACGTGAACCTGGTCCGGGCTGCGGCTGGTGGCGAACAGGCTCGACCAGAACCGCCGCCAGACGAGCGGGGTGAGCGGCCGCTGGCACACCCCTTTGATCGCCAGGTTGCTCGCCTCCGACCCGCCGCCGGTGAACACGATCTCGTTCGGTTTCGCGCCGATGAGATCGGCCACCTGCCCGCGGGCCGTTTCCACCGCGGCGTGGGCCGCCTTCCCGTACTCGTGCGAGCTGCTCGGGTTGCCCCACAGGTTGCGAAGGGCGGATGCGATCACGTCGGCGACGGCCGGATCGACCGGGGTGGTGGCGTTGTAGTCCAGGTAGATGGGCGTCATGCGGCCGGGTGTGCGTTCGGGGTGTGATCCGCATGATATACCGTACCGTCGATTCACCGGGACGCACCGTGCTGGAAGTCAACGCCGCCCGCGAGATTGTGCTGCGTCACGCCCGCCGGCTGCCTGCCGAGACGATCCCGCTCACACCGGCCGTACTCGGGCAGGTGCTGGCCGAGGGCGTGGCCGCCGACCTCGACTCCCCGCCGTTCGACAAATCGATGATGGACGGGTACGCGGTGCGGGCGGCGGACGATGGCGAGCGGCGGGTGGTCGGCGAGGTAGCGGCAGGCGGCTCAGTGGTGGTAACGGTCGGGCCGGGCGAGGCGGTCCGCATCTTCACCGGCGCGCCGATCCCGCCGGGAGCCGACGCGGTGGTGAAGCAGGAGGACGTGACGGCCGACGGCGGCGTGGTCCGGACTGCTCACTCGATCAAACCGGGGCAGAACATCTTCCGCCGCGGGCAGGAGATGAAGTCGGGCGACGTGGTGGTACCGGCCGGCACGGTTCTCTCGCCGGTGGCGCTCGGGGTGCTGGCGGCGGTGGGGCGAACTGAGGTGGCGGTGTTTCCGCGGCCGGCAGTGGGCGTGATCGTCACCGGGAACGAGTTGGTCGAAGCCGGCACGCGACCGACGGGCGGGCAGATCCGCAACACCAACGGCCCGATGCTGGCGGCGCAGGCAGCGCGGGCCGGGGCGGTCCCCCGCTACCTCGGCATCGCACGAGACGACGAGACCGCGATGCGGGAGTTGATCCGCGAGGGGTTGGAGTCGTCGAACGTCTTGCTCCTGTCCGGCGGGGTGTCGGTGGGCAAGTACGACCTGGTGCCGGGCGTGCTGAAGTCGCTCGGGGTGGAGACGCACTTCCACAGCGTGCGGATGAAGCCGGGCAAGCCGCTGCTGTTCGGCACGAAGGGCAACACGTTGGTGTTCGGCCTTCCCGGCAACCCGGTGAGCGGGTACGTCGGGTTCGAGTTGTTCGTGCGGCCGTCGTTGGACGCGATGCTGGGCCGCGAAGTGCTGCTGCGGGAGTTGAAGCTGCCGCTGTCGGAGCCGCTGGCGGCGAACCACGACCGTCCGACGTACCACCCGGCGGTGGTGGCCCGCGACTCCGTTCGCCCGCTCCCGTGGTCCGGGTCGGCCGACCTGCGGGGGTTGTTGGCCGCGAACGGGTTCATCGTCCTCCCGCCCGGCGCGGTGAAGCTGGCCGCCGGCGATGCGGTGTCGGTGGTGTTGACCAACGGGTGATCCCGGTTCGTCCGGCAAGGAGCCGCCTGTGCCCCGATTGTTCCGGTTGCTGCTATGGCTGATCGCCCTCGTGCTGGGGCTGGGCTGGGTCGCACTCAGCCTGGCGAAACCCACACTAATCGGGTTCGGCCCGACCCTGCCCGAAGGCGTCGGCGCAGCCGTGCAACACGGGACCGAACTGACCACTCGGCTCGGCCCGTGGCTGCACATCATCGGCATCGGATTCTGGCTCGTGCTAGCGATGGCGGCCGACGGGCTCGGGCCGAAAGCGCGGGTGTACCTGCCGGCGGTGCTATCCGGCGTGCTGCTGTGGACGGCGTTCTTCCCGCTCAATTGGTGGCCGGTGGCGTTCGTCGCGCTGGCGCCGCTGATGACGCTGGTGCGGGCGGAGGGCGTCGGCCGGTGGCGGCGGTACACCGCCGCGTGGGTAGGCGGGCTAGCGTTCGGCCTGCTGGACGTGAACTGGCTCCGCCACGCCCACCCGATGATGGCGTACTTCGCCTGGCCGCTGCTGTCGCTGTTCCTGTCCGTGTACTGGCCGCTCGCCCTGTTCCTCCTCCGCCGGCTCGACCGCCTGGGCAAGCCACCGCTCGCCCTCACCCTGCCGGTGGTGTGGGTGGCCCTGGAGTATGTGAAGGCGCACTGGCCGACCGGCTACCCGTTCATGAAGTGGATCCATTGCCACCAGTTGGCCGGGTTCGCGTGGGGGTTCCTCGGGCACACCCAGCACGCCAACCTGCCGCTGCTCCAGTCGGCCGACCTGGGCGGGGCGTACCTGCCGGGGCTGGCGGTGGCGGCGATGAACGGCGCGGCCCACGACTGGTTCGTGCGGTGGCGGCCGTTCCGCTGGCTGGTGAACCTGCCGCGGGGGTGGGTGCTGCCGGTATACCGGCAGGAGATGGTGAACACCGCCGGGGCGGTCGCCCTGTTGGTGCTGCTGCTCGGGTACGGCGGCTTGCGGCTGAACCACCCGCCGTTCGACCAGGGGCCGCGGGTGGCGCTGTTGCAAGACGAGCTGAGCATCGCCGACATGGAGCGCGACCCGCTGTTGTTGTTCGCCCGGTACGACAAACTCACCCGTCAGGCGGCCAACGCCAGCCCGCCGCCGGACCTGATCGTCTGGCCGGAGTCGTGCTTCCCGTTCGCCGACGTGACCGTGCCGCCGGGGCGGGAGGGCACCCTGCCGCGGAACTGGCTGAACGACTGGGCCATCCAGAACCGTCAGATCGACGTGGCCCGCTACCGGGCGGAG
>CANJKY010000575.1 GCA_947474875.1 Gemmataceae bacterium | reverse complement strand
GGGGATGGGGGTGGTGTACCACGCCCGGCAGATGCGCCCGGACCGCGAACTGGCCCTCAAACTGATCCGTCGCGACCGCCTGGACGCTTTGCCCGAGGGCGACCGCCGGCGGTGGGTGGACGGGTTTCGGGCGGAGGCCGATCTGGTCGCCGCCCTCGGCCGGCAGGAGAATGTGGTCACCTTGTACGAGGTGGGCGAACACGACGGGTGGCCGTACTTCAGCATGCAACTGGTCCGCGGCGGCACGCTCGCCGACCGGGTGACGGCGCGGGCCGACGGTGACCCGCACCGGGCGGCCGCCAACCGGGAATCATGTCAACGGGAGTCCGCCCGCCTGATGGCCGCCGTCGCCCGCGGGGTGGACGTCATCCACCGGCACGGACTACTGCACCGCGACCTGAAGCCGAGTAACGTGCTGCTCGACCCGACCTTCGGCCCGCTGGTGTCCGACTTCGGCCTCGCCTGCCGCATCCACACCGACGACACCCTGTCCGCCCCGCGGGTGGAGGGTACGCCCAGCTACATGTCGCCCGAGCAGGCCCGCGGGGTCGCCCGCCTGAGCACCGCCGCCGACGTGTACGGCTTGGGGGCGATCCTGTACGAGTTGCTCACCGGCCGCCCGCCGTTCAAGGGCGGCGGTTCGCTCGACACCCTGTTGAAGGTGATGAACGACCCGCTCATCCCGCCTCGCCAACTCACCCCCCGGCTCGACCGCGACCTCGAGACCGTCTGCTTGAAGTGCCTGGAGAAGGACCCCGCCCGACGGTACCAGTCGGCCGCCGACCTGGCTGCCGACCTGGACCACTGGCTGGCCGGCCGGCCGATCACCGCCCGCCCGGTGGGTTCGGTCGAGCGGTTCGTGCGGTTGTGCCGGCGGAACCCGGTGCCCACGGTCGCCGCCGCGGCGCTGCTCGCGGTGGCCGTCACGGCGTTCGTGCTCGTCAGCCTGTCCCGCAACGAGGCGGTGCGGTTGGCGAACCGGAACGGGGAGTTGGCGGAATCGAACGGCGACTTGGCGATCCGCAACCTGGGGTTGGCCGAGGACGCCAGGCGAGAGGCGAAAAACGCGAAAGACAATGAGGGGATCGCCCAACAGGAGAAGGAGAACGCGAGGGCCCAGAAACGGTCGGCCGAACGGGAGGCGGCACTGGCCGTGTACCGACAGGGGCAGGCGATGTGCGAACAGGGTGACGTGGCCCGTGGGATGACCGCCCTCGCCCACGCGCTGACGCTGGCCGAAAATGCCGAAGCCGCCGACCTGACTCACCTCGCCCGCCAGAATCTGGGCGTGTGGGACGCCCACCTGACCCGCCTGGAGCGGGTGTACCCCCACCCCACCGGGGTTGCGGCGGTGGCTGTCAGCCCAGACGGGAAGGCGGTGGTGACGAGCGACTGGACGGACGGCCTGCGGGTGTGGGACCCGGCCGAGGGCAAGCCGCGCGTGGCCCCGCCGAAGCCGGGGGCCTTCGGGCCGGTCACCTCGGCCCTCTCCTTCGCCCCGGACGGCAAGACGCTGTTCGCAGTCGGGCACTCGTCGGTGCGGCTGCTCGACCCCGCCAGCGGGGCGGAGGTCGGCAAGCTGGCGCTGAAGGAGGGCGGGGGGGTGTTATCGGCCGCGGCCGTCCGCCCGGACGGGAAGCAGGTGGCGACCGGCGGGAGCGACGGGCTGATCCGCATCTGGGACGTGGCGACCCAGAAGCCGGTCGGCGAACCACTGCGGCTCGGCCGGTGGGTGACGGCTCTCAGCTGGGCGGCCTCGGGCACGGTGCTGGCGTGCGGCGACGACCAGGGGGCGGTGCGGCTCATCGACCTGCCCGCCCGGAAGGTGGTCCGCGACATGGCCGTCCCCGGCCCGGTGGCGGCGGTTGCCTTCTCCCCGGAAGGGTTGCTGGTGGCGGCCGCCGGCGGGCGGACAGTCCGTGTGTGGGCCGCCCAGACCGGCACGCCGGCCCGCGGCGACCTGCTGCACACCGGGCGGGTGAACGCCGTCGCCTTCAGCCCGGACGGTACCGCCCTGGCTACGGCGACGTCCGATCACACGGCCCGCCTGTGGCCGGTCCTGTCGCCCCTGCCACCGCAGACGATGTCCCATCCGGACGAGGTGCTGGCGGTGGCGTTCGCCCCAGACGGCCGCACCCTGTTCACCGCCTGCGGGCGACGGGCGGGCGACGCCCGCCGCTGGCGGCTGGCCGTCGGGCAAGTCGGCGGGCCGACCGCCCGGCACGCCGGCCCGGTGCTGAGCGTGGCCGTCAGCCCGGACGGCCGCCGTATCGCCACCGGCAGCCGCGACCAATCGGCCCGGCTGTGGGACGGGCAAACCGGCGAGCCGGTCGGCGAACCTCTCCAAGCCCGCAACGAGGTGAACGCCGTCGCCTTCAGCACCGACAGCAAGCAGTTGGCCACCGGCAGCGACACCGGGGAGGTGCTGTTCTGGGACGCGGCCGCCGCCCTGCCGGAACTGCGCGACGCGCCTTCGTTCGACAAGGGCCGCAAGCTCAAGCAGCAGCTGGCGGTGAACGGCGGGCTGAGGGACATGAGCACGCTCGGCAGTCGGGATGACATCCCGTTCCGCCTCGAGCCGCCGGCGTGGGAACCGTTTCGCGGCAAGGGGCGGACTCACACCGGGAACGACCGCTCTACCCCGGTGAACGTGCTCACCTACTCCCCGTCCGGGGTGGGGATGGCGTTCGGCTGCCGGAACGGGGAGGCGTTCCACGTCCAGCCGCTCAAGTTCGGGCTGGGCAAGTTGCCGCTGTCGGACAAGCCGGACCAGTGGGCGGGCATTCCGCGGATGAACGCCCCTCGCACGGACGTGTACGCCCTGGCGTACAGCCCGGACGGCAAGCGGGTGGCGGTGGGCGGGCAGGCCGGCACGGTGCGGGTGTGGGATGTGACGGTGCCGATAAACCCGGAGAAGTCCTGGGAGTGGCGGGCGGCGGCGGTGGGCGAGGCGGGGAAGCACG
Organism: Gemmataceae bacterium; assembly: GCA_947474875.1. GTDB lineage: Bacteria > Planctomycetota > Planctomycetia > Gemmatales > Gemmataceae > JALHQU01. The sequence continues at coordinate 793 of CANJKY010000575.1, read as the reverse complement.
AGCGGGAGGTGGTGGCGGTGGCGTTCAGCCCGGACGGCAGAACGGTGCTCAGCGGCAGCGGGGACGGCACCGCCCGGCGGTGGGACGCGGCCACCGGCAGAGCGGTCGGCGACCCGCTCCGACACCAGGGGCCGGTGGTGGCGGTGGCGTTCAGTCCGGACGGGAAGATGGCCCTGACCGCCGGGTGGGACGGGGCGGTGCGGGTGTGGGACGCGGCCACCGGCCAACCGGCTGCCCCCCCGATGTTGCACACCGGGCGGGTGCTATCGGCCTGCTTCGGGCGGGCCGGGCGTCTCATCCTCTCGGGCGGGGACGACGCGTCTGGGCGGGTGTGGGACGCGGCCACCGGCCAACCGGTCGGCCCGCCGTTGAGGCACGAGGACCGGGTGCGGGTGGTGGCCTTCCGCCCGGACGGCGAGGCGGCGGTGACCGCCGGCGACGACCACACCGCCACCATGTGGCTGGTGCCGGCCCCACTCACCCTCCCCGCCGAGCAGTGCAAGCGATGGCTCGAAACGATCACCGGCCTGCGGCGGGAGGCTGACGGCACCGTTCAGCCGCTGAACGCCACGGCGTGGGCGGCCGCCGTCGCCAAAGTGGCCGACGTGCCCGCCCCACCGGCCGGCGAATCCGAACCGTGGCACCGAACCGCGGCCGCCCGCGCCGAGGAACAGGGGGCGTGGGAGGCGGCCACCTGGCACCTCACCCGCTTAACCGAGCCCCACCCGAAAGACTGGCAGGTGCGACTCCGCCGCGGGCTGGCCAGCCTGCAACTGGGCGACGGCCAGGCGGC
>CANJKY010000574.1 GCA_947474875.1 Gemmataceae bacterium | reverse complement strand
CTGCTCACCGTGTCGGCGCCGGCCGAGTTCCGCGAGTTGCTGCTGTTCACCCCCCCGCACCGCAAAGCCGTGGCGGTCGAACCGTACACCTGCGCCACCAACGCGGCCAACCTGCCGGATGCCGGGTGGCGGGTGCTGCCGCCGGGCGGCGAGTTCGCCGTAGCGGTGACTTATTCGTGGCGACCATCCGGCCGGCTGACCCCGGCAGTTGCGTCCGCGGGGATTGCGAACTAAGGTTCGAGAGTCCGTCGGGTACGGTTGCGACCGGACCGCGAGATTGAGGTCTCATCCGATGGGGCTGTTCGGCACGTCCAAACGCGCTCCCCGTTCGTCTGGGGTGGTGGAACTGGTGGCGGCCAGCCGGGCAAGGGCCGGCGATCAGTTCGTTGGGCGGACGTTCCTGGGCAAGTACACGGTCAAGAAGTTCCTGGGCGAAGGCAGCAACGCGCACGTCTTCCTGGCCGCCGGCCCAGACCCCCGCCAGATGGTGGTGGTGAAGCGGATCAAGGAGGAGGCGGCGTCCAACCCGCGGTTCCGCCAGTTCTTCGACGCCGAAGTGCGGAGCATGGCCCGGTTCCGCCACCCGTACGTGGTGCGGCTGCTGGACGCCAGTCTGGACGACCCGAACGGCCCGTGCCTGGTGCTGGAGTACATCGCCGGGGCCACCCTGGAGGCGGTCCTGGCGAAGGAGCGGGTGATGCCGCCGGAGCGGGCGGCCCGCATCCTCGGCCCGTTCGGTCACGCCCTGTACGCCGCCCAACTGGCGGAGATCGCCCACCGCGACCTGAAACCGGCCAACCTGATGGTCACCGGGTACGGCACCCCGGCCGAGTCGGTGCGGGTGATGGACTTCGGGTTCGCCGGGTTCACCCACAAACCGCACATCCAACTGTCCGAGTTGACCGGGCACGGGTCGGTGTTCGCCTGCGGCACCCCGGCCTACGTCAGCCCAGAGATGGTCCGCGGGGACAGCACGGACGCGCGGGCGGACATCTACAGCGTCGGGGTGATGCTGTTCGAGATGCTCACCGGCCGGTTGCCGTTCGAGTGCAACACGGCCGAGAAGATGGTCGAGGCGCACATCAAGAGTACGCCGCCACGGTTCCACCGCATCGGGTACGGTCACATCCCGCCGGCCGTCGAAGCGGTGGTGCAGATTGCTCTCTCAAAGTACCCGAGCGAGCGGCAGCAGTCGATGAAGGATCTGGTCGAGCAGTACGGCCGGGCGGTCGGCCTGAACCTGTGGCAGCAGACCGCACCGGAGGGGTACAAGTACGGCGAGCCGCCGCAGTCCGGCGAACTGCCGATCGACCTGGCCGGGGCGACCTCCACGCCCGCCGATCGGGCGTCCGAGCCGTTCATCCTGTCCGACGTGTTTGAGGCCACCCTGCCGGAGAAGCTGGCGGCCATCAAACTCCGCGGGTTCATCGACGATGTGAGCGGGCAGGTGCTGGAGAGCGAACCCGGGCTGATCCGGGTGCGGGTGGAGATGCCCGAGGGGCACAAGCAGCCGCAGCAGCGGCCGACCGGCAGCGGGGTGTTCGCCTTTCTGTCCGGGGTGATCCGCACGGCCCCGGGGATGCAGAAGGGGAAAGAGCCGATCGAGATCGAACTGCAGATGAAGAAGTTGGACGCGAACAAGGTGGCGGTGCTGGTGGCGTTCCGCCCGGTTCGCCCGTACATGCCGTCCGACGCCACCCTCTGGGCCGAGCGGTGCGAGGCGTACTACGCGCACCTCCGCAGCTACGTCATGCCCGAGGGCTGACGGCTCACCTCCGGTCCGGGCAAAACCCTGCGGCCACGCTCGAAGATGATTCCGGGCGGTTGCGCGTTCGTATCCTACCCGAGATCGCCACCCTCCCCGCGATCGTCCGGGAGCCGACATGCGACGGATCGGAGTGCTCACCGCCGGCGGGGACACACCCGCCCTGAACGCCACCATCCACGGGGTGGTCACCCGCGCCAACCACTACCAGATCGAGGTGATCGGGCTGATCAAGGGGTTCAGCAGCCTGCACAACCCGCGGGTACCACACCTGCACCTGAACCCGCTGTTCCAGACCATCCCCGAACTCGACCCGGCGCACGGCGGCAGCATCCTCGGCTCGTCTCGCGACTACGTCGACCACGACGACCTGCCGGCCATCGGGTCTATCGCCGACCGGCTCCAGCGGCTGGGGATCGAAGGCCTCATCTGCATCGGCGGGGACGGCACGCTGAACGGCATGCAGGCGCTGAGCGAGCGGCTGCCGACTGTGCTGGCGCCGAAGACGATCGACAACGACCTCGGGCTGAACTACCCGCACGAGCCGAACGAGTGGGTGCGGCACGCGGCGGTGAACGGCGGCGGGCCGCCGGTGCCGGGGGCGGCGGACGAGGGCGGGTACTGGTACACCCGCGGCGACTCCCGCACCCGGTTCGCTCTGGACACGATGGTGAACTACGTCACCCCCGGGTACGCCACCGCCGTGTTCGTGTCCGCCAGCGGGGTGCAGCGGATCCGCACCACCGCCGAGAGCCACCGCCGCATCGCCATCGTCGAGGTGATGGGTCGGCACTCCGGGTACATCGCGCTCGGGGCCATGTTCGGCCAGCCGGACATCCTGCTGGTGCCCGAGTCCCGCATCAACGTGGACATGCTGGTGTCCCGCATCCAGGAGGTATACGACCTGCAAAAGCACGCGGTGATCGTGTGCGGGGAGGGGGTGCTGGACGAGAACGGGAACGAGTTGGGGGCCGAGCACATGTCCACCGACCCGGCCGGGAACAAAATCCTGAGCGGGGCGAGCGAGTCGCTGCGTGAACTGCTCGTCCGCCGGTTGGGCGACACCTACTTCACCAGTAAACGGCGGAACGAGAGCGCCCGGGCGGCCATCTTCACCCGGAAGATCGGGCACACCCAGCGGGGCGGGCGGCCGATTCTGTTCGACCGGTACTACGCCGCCCAACTCGGCGGGCACGCGGTGGACCTGCTCCGCGACCAGCGGGTGAACGCCGTGGCCGTCCTGAACTGGAACACGAAGAACGGGTTCCACCTGGGGGACGTGTACGCGAACGACTTCCGCGACCGGTGGGGGCTGATCCACGCCCGCAAGATGCACCCGGACTTTTACGACCCGGCCCGCCTGCGGCCGTCCCAGGTGGGCATCGACTACCTTCTGCCCATCTTCACCACCGCGCTCGGGTACGACGACCTGGAAGCCATGCGGACCGACCTGTTCGACGAGAGCCACCTGACCCTGCCGTACCACTCGGTGAACGTGGACATCAACAAGCGGATCAAATACCTGCCGGACTGACGGCCGGGGTCACGGGCCGGCCAGGGCGGATTGCACCCGCGTGAGTACCGCCTCCTTCGCCGACACCTGGGCGTTGTGCCCGGTGTTCGTCACCTCGCCGGACGTTTCCGCCACGCGGAAGTCCGTCATCTGCACCCGTTCGCCGACTACGGCGACCGACACCACCACCACGCCCTGGACAGGCTTGATCTCGACGACCGGCGGCTGCCACTCCTTCGGCACGCCCTTCGCCCACGTCTCCCGCCGGTATTGGCCGGTGTACGGCACCCGCACCTCCACCACGTCACCGTGTTGGCAGTCGACGCCGGTGCGTATCGCCACGCCGGTCGTGCCGCGGAACGTGTACTCGTTCAGCCGGGTCATGCCGAGCACCCCGCCGCCGATCTCGTCGGTGCGGAAGTTGTCGATCGGCTGCTGCGAAAGTCGGGCCACAAACTCCCGCAGCCGCTCGTCCGCGGTT
>CANJKY010000573.1 GCA_947474875.1 Gemmataceae bacterium | reverse complement strand
CCGCAGGGAGCGGGTGGAGTTCAGCCCACCCGCTCCCTGCGGTCGCGGTTCCAACTACTCCTCCCCCGACACCTTGAATTCAGCCTCCACAGCTTTTTTCAACTCATCAAGCCCGCGTTCCAGCTCTGCTGACTCGCCCCGTGGGGTGACATACAAGCACGCCACCGGCTCCTCGTGACCCAATCCGAATGTGACGTGGAAGTCCTTTCCGCTTACGGTCCCTTCGAGCAAGGAGGGAAGGGTTTCCAACGATTGGCGGATGAATGGCGGCAGGTCGATGCCCCGTTCCTTCGCCAGCTTCAGCTTCTCCTGACCGCTCGTCGCCCAGGCAAATTGAACCGTTGGGAATGCACCGCGAATCAACGCCTGAACCTCGGCGAACGACCCGAACGGTTTGCCGCTGCCCCGCTTCAACGTGTACTCCGTTGCCATCATCGCCCTCCGTGGGATGTGTCGTCAGTACGGCACCATCTCGTCGGCGTGGTAGCTGCTCCGCACGAACGGGCCGGCGACCACCTGCTTGAACCCCATCAGTCGTGCTCGGGCCGCGATGTCGTCGAACTCCGCCGGCGGGACGAACCGGGCTACCGGGATGTGCTTGAGCGTCGGGGCGAGGTACTGACCGAGCGTCAGCACGTCGCACCCGACCGCCCGCAGGTCGGCGAACACTTCGAACAGCTCCTCCACCGTCTCGCCGATGCCGGCCATCAGCCCGGCCTTCGTCACGATGTGCGGGGCCGTCCGCTTCACCCGTTCGAGCAGATCCAGACTCCGCCGGTAATCGGCCCGCCCGCGGACCACCCGGTACAGCCGCGGCACTGTTTCCAGGTTGTGGTTGAACACCTCCGGGTGCGCCGACACTACCGTGTCGATCGCCGCGGCATCGCCGAGGAAGTCCGGGGTCAACACCTCCACCGCCGCACTCATCCGCCGCCGCACGGCCTGAATGCACCGGGCGAAGTGCCCCGCCCCGCCGTCCGGCAGGTCGTCCCGCGTGACGGACGTAATCACCACATGCTTCAGCCCGAGCCGCACGGCGGCCTCGGCCACCCGTTCCGGCTCGTCGTCGGCGACCACCTCCGGCGTGCCCATCTTCGGCACCGAGCAGAACCCGCACGGCCGGGTACACATGTTGCCCAGCACCATGAACGTGGCGGTGCGGCGGCTCCAGCAGTCCGGCCGGTTCGGGCAGCGGGCGCTCTCGCACACCGTCTCCAGCCCGAGTTCCTGGACCAGGCCGTGGGTGAAGAAGTTCTCGTTGCCGGTGGGCAACGGCCGCTTCAGCCACTCGGGCAGGCGGCGGGCGGCGGGTTTGTCAACGACGGTGAGCGAACGCATATCGGGTGGTGTAGAGGATGCTGAGCGGACGGCGAGTCGGGACGATGGCGCGGCGGAGGGCGAAGCGGTCGCACACGGCGGTCATCAGCCGCTGGCGGACGGCCGACGGGTGGACGCGGAGGATGCTCTCCCGCTGGAGCGAGGTCATCGGCGTCGGGTCGCCGTCCACGTCGACGTCGCGGAACAGTTCCAGGTCCGGGGACACGTTCAATACTAGACCGAACAGGCTGACGCTGTTCCGCACCGCCGCCCCGATGTGAGCGATCCGCCGGCCCCGCACCCGCACCGTGACGGCCTGATCGTCCGCTTCGACCGGCACGTCGTACTTGGCGATCACGTCGGCGGCGATCTTCACCAGGGCGCGGGCGTACTCGCCGGGGGACACGCCGAACTCGCCCAGCGGCAAGATCGGGTAGCACGTCACCTGGCCGGGCAGGTGCAGCATGGCCCCGCCGCCGCGGGGGACGAACGCCAGCGGCAGCTTGCGGGCGACCAGTTGGGCGTCGGTCAGCCGCACCTGGAGCCGGCTGCCCTCGCGGCCGACGGTGACGCCGGACGGGTGGTCGGCGAACAGCACCGCCGGCACCGCCGGGTGGCCGGACACCTCGTACACCAGCCGCCGCTGTGCGGTGGTCAACTCGTCCACAGTCAGCGGGCCTGCGTCGGTTTCGGTGTCGGCGAGCGGGTCTGTCAAACCGGGGAGCCTCGGTGAATCCACGGGGAACACAGCTAAGTTTACCAGCGACTGTAAGTGGCCGACCACCCCACCCCGGCGGAGATCTCATGTCCTGGCGTGATCGGGCGTTCGTTCTGCTGCTGGCCGTAGCGCTGACGCTGTCGAACGCGGTCAAGCCGGCGGTGGTGGACGACACCGCGTACCTGGAGTTCGCCCGGCATCTGTCAGTGATCCCCGGCGACCCCTACGGGTTTCGCCTGTTCTGGTACGACCGGCCGCAGCCGGCCATGCACGTACTGCTGCCGCCGGTGCTGCCGTATTGGGTAGCCGGCGGGATGCGGCTGTTCGGCGAGAACCTATTCCTGCTGAAGCTGTGGCTGTTCCCGTTCGCCTTGGCACTAGCGGTGGCGGTGTATTCGCTGATCCGGCGGTTCGCCCCGGCCGCGGCGCGGGTGGGCACCACCGTGTTCGTGCTGTCCCCGGCGGTGCTGCCGCTGTTCAACGTCATGCTGGACGTGCCGGCGCTGGTCCTCGGGCTGGCCGGGCTGGCCGCGTTCGTCCGCGGGTGCGACCGGCGGCAGGTCGCGTGGGCGGTGCTCGCCGGCGTGCTCGTCGGGCTGGCGATGCAGACGAAATACTCGATGCTCGTCACCCCGGTGGTGCTGGCGTGGTACGGCGTCTTGCACCGGCGGTGGGCGGACACGCTGATCGCGGTCGGAATCGCCGCCGGGCTGTTCGTCGGGTGGGAGTGGTTGCTGCACCAGAAGTACGGCGAATCGCACTTCCTGTTCCACCTGCGGAGTCATTCTGAGACGAAGGACTTCGCCGACCAGTTGGCGGAGAAGGCCGGGCTGGTCCGCCCCCTGCTGTCGCACTTCGGGCTGCTGGCGGCCGGGCTGTCGTTCTGGGCGTCGCGGGCGGCCGGGTTCGGCCGTACCGTGCGGTGGATCACGGCCGGGGTGTTCGTGGTGATCGTCGGGCTATTGGTGGCGCCGAACGCGGAGTACGGCGACATCACCCGCGAACTGCTGCTCGCCGCAATCGGGGTGAGTATCGGGGTGAACCTGGGGCTGGTGGCGTGGCAGCTACGGTCGCTCGTACCGCCCCGTGACGTAGCATTCCTGGTTGGCTGGATCGCGATCGAGGCGGCGGGCTGCGTGGCCCTCACCCCGTTCGCGGCGGCCCGGCGGGTCATGGGGGTGAGTGCGGCTGCGGCGGTGCTGGCGGCGGTCGGCGTGGCCCGGTTCGGCGCCCCGCGGGGGCTGGCGGCGGTGGCCGTCGGGCTGGGAATCGCGGTCGCCGCGCTCGACTGGTACGACGCGTTCCCGGAGAAGGATCTGGCCGAGCGGGCGGCAGAGGTGGCGAAGCCCGGCGACGGCGGCACCGTCTGGTTCCACGGGCACTGGGCGTTCCAGTATTACTGCTCCCGGGCGGGGATGACGGCGGTGGTGCCGGGCGAATCCGTGCTCCAGGCCGGCGACCGGCTGGTGTATCCGCTCCCGCCGGACGGGCAGGACGAGACGGACTTCTACCGCCCGCACCACGGGTTCGCCTACCTGAAGCCGGACCCGGAACGGACCGTGTTGTTGACGGTGCTGACCTGGGACGACCCGCTGCCGCTTTCCACCCTGCCGAGCCTGTACGGCGGTGGGTTGCCCTTGCGGGGGCGGACCGGCCCGCGGATGCGGGTGGGGGTGTACCGGGTGACGGGGGAATGGAGACCTTGAATTGACTTCATCGCCGCGACTG
>CANJKY010000572.1 GCA_947474875.1 Gemmataceae bacterium | reverse complement strand
GAACAGCTTGGCCACGGCCACGGCCACCCCCAGCGACCGCAGCCGGCGGGCCAGCGCGTCCGCCTCCTGCACCGCCGGGAACCGCTCGGCCGCCACCCGCTGGTCGAACCCAGCCCACAGCACCACCCCGGCCGCCGCCCCGATCAGCCCGCACCCCACCCACACGGCCAGCAGCCCGGACATCCACAGGAAGGCGATGAACAGCCCGACCGCCCCGGCCGCCACCAGCCAGTCGCCCACCGTCAGCCCGGCGGCGAACCGCCGCAGCCGGCGGTACAGGTACGTCTTCCCGGACCACCCGTTCAAGGTGAAGTTGACCACCGCCGCGTGCAGGATCAGCCCGGCCAGGCCGAACGTGTAGCTGATGTGCCCGAAGAAGGTGACGAGCACGGCCGCCACCGCGCACCCGAACAGGAACCCGTTCACCGCCCGGTGGCGGGCGTGGGCGACCGGGGAGGCGTAGAACCGGCCGACGACCCGCTCCATCTCGGCGATCTGCTCCTCCCGCGGCAGGAACTTGCCGTTCGACTGCACCCCCAGCCACTGCTCCAGGGTGCGGACCACCTCGCCCATGCTGCGGTACCGGTCGGCCGGCAGCTTGGCCATCATCCGGCACACGATGGCGGACACGTCCGCCGGGATGCGGGGGTTGAGCTGCTCGGGCGGCACCGGCGGCTCGTACGCCTGCTTCTTCATCAGCTCGATGGTGTTCGCCGCATGGAACGGCTGGGTGCCCGTCAACAGCGCGTACAGGGTGCAGCCGAGGCTGTAGATGTCCGCCCGGTGGTCCACCCCGGACGCGTCCCGGCACTGCTCCGGGGCCATGTACGCCGGGGTGCCGAGCGCCATCCGCGCGCCAGTCATGTCCGGCGGCAGGGTGTGCAGCCCGCTCTCCTGGCACCGCTTCTCGTCCGCCAGCGCGTCCTGCTGGGCGGTCAGGTCGGGCGTCTTCACCAGCCCCAGGTCGGCCACCTTCACCACCCCGAACTCGTCCAGCAGCAGGTTGTCCGGCTTGATGTCCCGGTGGATGATGCCGCGGTCGTGGGCGTGCTTCAGCCCGCGGGCGGCCTGCAGGATGTACCCGACCGCCGCCTCCACCTCCAGCTTGCCGCGGGCCTTCACCACCTCGGCCAGCGACTTCCCCTTCACGTACTCCATGGTGAAGTACCGCCCGCCGAGCACCTCGCCGATGTCGTAGATCTGCACCACGTTCGGGTGGTTCAGCTGGGCCGCCGCGTACGCCTCCCGCACGAACCGGGCGACGAACACCGGGTCGCTCGCCCACTCCTTGCTCATCACCTTCACCGCCACCGGGCGGTCGAGCGACACCTGCCGACCGAGGTACACGGTGCCCATCCCGCCGTGGCCGATCACCCCGTCCAGCCGGTGCCCGGCGATGGCGGTCGGCGGCAGCAGGCCGGCCGACAGCTCGCCGGGGCAGGACGCCGCATGCCCCCGCTCCACCTGCTTGGCGAACAGGTCCACCTGGCCGGAGTGCCCGGAGCGGAGGCCGGCCTGCTGTTTGGTGACCGGGGTGGGGACGGGCAGTGTGTGGTCGGCGATCTCCCTGGCCGTCTGCTGCAGGGCGGCCAGATCCGGGGGCAGGCTGAGCTGGAAGTTGACCGCGGCCGGGTCGGGCCGGTGGAACGCGTCGGCCGCCACCCGCCCGCTCCGCGTCCGGCGGCACCGCGGGCAGTGCGACGGGGAGTCGGGAGTGGTCGCCCCACAGAACTGGCACACACCGTCCAAGTCGTCACCCCGTTGGGCGGTCCGGCGGACCGACGGGGAAACGTAGGTCACGATCGGCCGCGGGGCGACCCGTTCAGCCGGCGGGCGAAATGTTCACGGCCGACGGGAGCCGGCCTCGGGTTCCGGCCGGCCGTCCAGGCCGAGGGCGGCCCGCAGCGCCGCCCGCGCCCGCCGGTACTCGGCCACGCTCTCCACCACCCGCAGCCGGGCGGTGGCGGCCGCCACCTCCCTCAGGTTCAACTGCAGGATGTCGCTCTGCCCCTTCTGGAAGCGGGTCCGCTCCAGGTCGGCCACCTTCTCCGCCAGGTCCCGCTCCTGGGTCGCCTTCTCGATGCGGACCCGCGTGCGGTCCAGGTTGGAGAGCGCGTCCTGGATCTCGATCTGGATTCGGTTGCGGGCGAACTCCTCCTGGAACACCAACTGGGCCATCTGCCCGCGGGCGGCGAGCAACCGGCCCTGTGGGTCGCGGCGTTGCAGCGGCACCTCGAACTGCACCCCGGCTTCCAGGTTGGACCGGTCGAGCGCCGACGAGCCGGTGGTCCGCTTCCCGTTGCCCACGTCCTGCGCGCCGGCCAGGGTCAGGTTCAGCCCGGGCAGAGTCTGGTTCTCGGCCAGTTTGATGTCCACCGCCAGCCGCTCCTTCTGGAGGGCGAGGCGGAGCAGTTCGGGCCGCCGCCCGCCGGCGGTTTCGACCAGCGCGGGCAGTTGCGCGGCGTCCGGCACGTCGTCCGTCCGCTCCGCTCGGAACGTCGGGGCGGCCTCCGGCGGCGGCACCTGCGGGTCGCCGTCCGCGTCCCGCAGGTACTGCGACAGGTCCAGCGCCGCCGCCTGGTACGCCCGCTCGGCGGCGGCCACCGCCCCCTCCCGCGCCCGCACCTCCCGCTCGTTGTCGAACACCACGAACTCCTGCTGCGCCCCCCTCTGGAACTGCTCCTTCAGGCCTTCCTGCCGGGCCGTCGCCAGCCGCAGTAGGTCCCCGGCCACCACCGCCTGCTCGGCCGCGGCCACCCACGTCCAGTACGACCGGGCGGCGGCCAGGAAGTAGTCGATCCGCGCCCGCTGCACCTGCGGCTCGGCGAGCGACCGGGTGACCGCCGCCTGCCGGGCAGTCGCCCGCCGCCGGTCGACGGCCGCGTCCCGCAGCAGCGGGACGGTGACGCCGGCCCGCAGCTCCCCACCGTCGGCCGTCTGCCGGTCGCCGTAGTACACCGGGAAGTCGCCCATCCCGAGCCGGTAGCCGCTGAACAGGTTGATGCCGTTGACGGCGGTCGGCTGTTCCACCCCGACGTCGAACCGCGTGTTCGGGAACGTGCCGGCTTGCTGGAACCCGCGGGAGCGGAGGGTGGTGTCGAACTGCCCCTCGGCGGTGAGCGCCTGCCCGTCGGCGATGACCCGCTCTTGTTGCATGGCCAGCAGCAGCGGGAAGTGGGCGTCCACGCTGTTCAGCACCCGGTCCAGGGTGAGCGGGCCGGCCGGCTCCTCGCGCGGCTTCGGCGCGGGCGACGAGACCGGGACGGCGGGCAGGGCGGCCGGGACGGGCGGCGGAACGAACACGGGAACCGCCGGCAGCCCGCCGCGGATGCCGTTGTCCGGGCGGGTGGTCGAGGTGCAACCGGCGAGGGTGGTCAAGAGCAGAAAGATCAGGGCCGCGAGCCGGGCGGTACCTACTTCCCGATCGGCCCGAGCGGCCGGCCGGAGGTCTTCTCCTTCGGTTCGCGGGTGGGCGGAAAGCCGTTGATCTGCCGCCAGATTTCCCATCCCGCGGACACCTCCTGGAGGAGCACCCACCCCTGGGCGCGGACGCCCTGCCGCAGGTAGTCTTCGGTCGGCCACGGGGCGGCCGCCGGGTCGGGTTCGACCAGCACGCGGAACCGCCCGGTGTCGTTCGCCGTCGGGTCCACCAGATACACCCGCCCGCCGAACGTGCCCACCGCCACCGACGGCCAGCCGGCGAACTGCACCGCCGGCCAGCCCTCGAACTGCAGGCGGACCATGTCCCCCTCCCGCACCAGCGGCAG
>CANJKY010000571.1 GCA_947474875.1 Gemmataceae bacterium | reverse complement strand
CGGTCGGCCATGCCGGGCAGCTGCGCCAGCGTCGTCTCCGCCGGCTCGTACCGGAACCGGCCGAACGACTCATCCACATACACCAGCACGTCGTGCCGGTTGGCCAGCCACGCCAGGTGCTCCAGGGCGTCGCCGGTCAGCACCCCGCCGGCCGGGTTGGCCGGGTCGGCCAGCACCACCAGCATCGCGCCTTTCATCGCCGCCGCCAAAGTGTCGAACAGGTAGCGGGTGCGTCCGTCGTCGGTCCACGTCGGCACCCACCGCACCTTCGCCCGGCGGGAGGCGGCGCCGAGCGCGAACAGCGGGGAGGACGGGTCGAACAGCACCACCCGGTCGCCCGGGTTGACGAACGCGTCCAGCACGGCGGCGTAGGCGGCGGACGCCCCGTGCGTGACAAACACCTGCTCGGCCGGGTCCACCGTGACGCCGTGGCGGAGGCGGAACTGGTCGGCCACCTGCTCGCGGAGGGCGGGCAGCCCCCACGCCGGCGGGTTGCCGGTGCGGTCGGCGGTGAACCGCCACCCGCCGACCGGCGAGTCGAACCGCGGGGCGGGCAGGTTCAGATGCATCACGTCCGGGCCGGCGGCGTCCGGGAAGGTGGCCGGGTCGAGCAGCGCATCGACTGGCGCCGCGAGGGTGCGGTCGGACAGGTACCGCACGAACCGGGTGTCGCCGTCGGTCAGGCGTTTGGCCTCGGCCGAGAAGCGGGCCAGGCCGGCGCGGGCGAGCAGCCTACGGGCGAAAAACGGGAGCGGCACGGCGCGGCCTCCTTGCCGGATGGTTCGGTGAGCGAAGTGGGGTATTGTGCCCGCCGCGACCGGGGGTGGTCAAGCCGAGGCGGTCGGCTCACTTCTTCGCGTGCTGCTGGAAGAACTGCACGATCAGCTTCGGCGCTTCGCTCGGGAACTCGTGCCCGCTGGGGCCGACCAGCGCCACGAACGGCGTGCCGCCCTTCGACTCGTACACCGAGCCGGTCAGTTTGCCGGCCTTCTCCCACGCCTTCCCGTCGGCGTCGCACCCGTTCACCTTCCGCACCGTCTCGGTCATCGCCTTCTGCCACTCCGGTTTCACCAGCGGGTCCTTCTCCCCCATGACATGCAGGCACGGCTTCGGCTTCAGCTCCTTGGCGTAACGGGCGACCGCCGCGCTCGGGGCCACCGCCGCGAACACGTCGCCGCGTTGCGCCCACAGCAGGTAGGTGAACCCGCCGCCGTTCGAGTGCCCGGTGCAATAGACCCGCTTGTCGTCGATGGCGTGGTCCTTCTTCAGCGTCTTCAGCACCTCGTCGAAGAATTTCAGGTCACGGTCAGCCTGGTCGCCGGCCTTCGCCTGCCAGCCGGCCTTCTTGCCGTCCGGGTCGGTGAGCTGGCCGGGGGTGGGTAGCCCCTGCATGTACACGCACACCGCCTCCGGCCAGTGGGTGTGGTAGGCGAACGTTCGGGCGGCGTGGCGGGCGGTGCCGCCGTGCCCGTGGAACGCGAACACCACCGGCAGCGGCTTGTCCGACTTGGCCGGGACGTAGATGAGCGCCTCCCGCTTATCGTCGCCGACGGTGAACTCGTGTTTGGTCGGCTCGGGGGCGGCGGACAGGGCGAGGGCGAGCAGCGGCAGGGTGAACATGCGATGGCTCCGAGGGTAGGGGGAGAACACGGGGCGGACGGGGGCATTACGCAAAAAGACCTCACCCCCTGGCCCCCTCTCCGAACCGGAGAGGGGGTGTTCAACCGGGGCGGGCATCCGTGCGGTGATTCAGCCACCCGCGTGGGGGAGCGGGCACACCAACTACGACGGCGACTTGAACACCCCCTCTCCCCGTGGGAGAGGGGGCCGGGGGGTGAGGTCCTCTTCCGAAGCATCCACCCGCTCCCCGTTGGGTCGCGGCTAACCAGTTCGCAAAAGTTTCGTGAACATCGGACGTCGGCGGTTCCCTTTCCCGCCCCGGCCGGGTACCCTCTCCCACAGCCGCCTGCCTCAATTCCGGAGTCCGTTCATGAACCGCGTGTTGCTCGGCCTGGCCGTCGCTGCCGTATTCGTCGTCGCCGTGTTCCTCGCTCGTTCCACCCCCACCGGGGCGGACCCGGCCAAGCCGGCCGGCGGGTTTCAGATCGCCAGCGAAGACAAGAACCCGTGGACGCACCTGACGGTGAACGCCGACCCGGACCAGTTCCAGTTCGCGGTGGTGTCCGACCGCACCGGCGGGCACCGGCCGAAGATCTTCAGCCAGGCGGTGCAGCGGATCAACCTGCTCCAGCCGGAGTTCGTGCTGAGCGTCGGCGACCTGATCAACGGATACACCACCAAACAGGAGCAGATCGACAAGGAGTGGAAGGAGTTCACCGGGTACGCGGCCCAGTTCGAGATGCCGTTCTTCTACGTGCCGGGCAACCACGACCTGACCAACAAGGAGCAGAACGCCGACTGGCGGGCGAGGTTCGGCCGCAAGTTCTACCACTTCGTGTACAAGAACACGCTGTTCTTCGCGGTGAACAGCGAGGACGAGGACGCGACCGAGAAGGACGAGAAGAAGAGGTTCAAGGCGTCGTTCGTGTCCGCCGAGCAGACGAAGTACTTCCAGGAGGTGCTGAAGGCCAACCCGGACGTGAAGTGGACCATGATCTTCCTGCACAAGCCGCTGTGGATCGACACCGACCTGCAGAAGAACGGGTGGGCGGCGTTCGAGAAGAGCCTGGAAGGGCGGAAGTACACGGTGTTCTGCGGGCACGTCCACCGGTACCAGAAGTTCACCCGCAACGGCATGAACTACTACCAGCTCGCCACCACCGGCGGGGGCAGCCGGCTGCGGGGCGTCGAATACGGCGAGTTCGACCACCTCACCTGGATCACCATGAAGAAGGACGGCCCGCTCATCTCGAACATCCTGCTCGACGGCATCCTGTCGGAAGACCTGCGGGAGCCGCAAAGCGACGAGCCGGGGGTGGAGGTGAAGAACCCGCCCAAGCCGGTGCCGGCGAAGGGCACCGTCACGCTCAACGGCAAGCCGCTGGCCGGGGCGACGATCGCGTTCTACCGCCCGCCGGCGGCCACCGCCACCAACAAGAACATGGTGTTCACGGCCGACGCCTGGACGGACGCGGACGGCAACTTCACCCCCAGCACCCGCAAGGGGTTCGACGGCCTGCCCGAGGGCGAGTACACGGTGACGGCGTTCCTGACCGCCGGCGGCAAGTACTACAGCGGGGAGGTGAAGGAGAAGAACCGGCTGCCGGAGAAGTTCGGCGACTGGAGGACCAGCCCGCTCAAGTTCGTGTTCAAGGCGGGCGAGGTGATCAAGATCGATTTCAAGGATTGAGTGAGCCGGCCCCAAGCCCACCCACGGCCGTGGGTGGGCTTTCGGTTCGCCCTTGAGAACCCCCCGGCCCGCGGCCTACACTGCCTGTGTCCCCCGCGAGGCCCGGCATGTTCCGCGTCACCAAAGAGTTGTCGTTCTGCTTCGGCCACCGGCTGATGGACTACCCGGGCAAGTGCCGGCAGTTGCACGGGCACAACGCGAGGGTGGCGGTGACGGTGACCGGCGGGCTGAACGCCCTGGGCATGGTGGTGGACTTCAGCGAGCTGCGGCGGAACATCGGCGACTGGATCGACCGCACCCTGGACCACAAGTTGATCCTGTTCAAGGGCGACCCGCTGGTGCCGGTGCTACGCGACCTGGGCGACCCGGTGCTTTCCATCGACGACCACCCGACCACCGAGAACCTGGCGAAGCTGATCTTCGAGCATGTGGCCGGGGAGGGCTACCCGGTGGTGGAGGT
>CANJKY010000570.1 GCA_947474875.1 Gemmataceae bacterium | reverse complement strand
GGCACGGTGGCGGACGGCATCGAGGAGCCGCGCGGGCTGAGCCGGCTGGACGGGGACGTGGCGGTGTCGCTCATCGTGCAGAAGCAGAGCCAGGGCAACACGGTGAAGGTGGCGGACGCGGTGAAGGAGCGGCTGGCGGTCATCGCCCCCACCCTGCCGCCGGACATCCGCGTCGAGGTGATCCGCGACCAGTCGAAGTTCATCAAGGGGTCGATCGACGAGGTGAAGTTCCACCTGCTGCTGGCCGCCGGGCTGGTGTCGGCGGTGCTCTTGCTGTTCATCCGCGACTGGCGGACGACGGTGATCGCCGCGCTGGCCGTGCCGACCAGCATCGTCGGCACGTTCGCCCTGATGGACGTGATGGGGTTCAGCCTGAACAACATGACCCTGCTCGGGCTGATCCTGGCGGTGGGCATCGTCATCGACGACGCGGTGGTGGTGCTGGAGAACGTTGTGCGGCACATGGAGGAGTACGGGCAGACGCCGTGGGAGGCGGCCAGCAAGGCGACGAGCGAGATCTCGCTGGCGGTGCTGGCGACGACGCTCAGCCTGGTGGTGGTGTTCGCCCCGATCGCGTTCATGTCCGGCCAGGTGGGGCGGTTTTTCAACAGCTTCGGGTTCGTGGTCGGGTTCAGCATCCTGCTGAGTCTGGCCGTCAGCTTCACCCTCACCCCGATGCTGTGCGCGCGGTTCCTCAAAGCCCCCAAGGCGAGCGGCCCGCGTGAGTCGGCTGTTTCGGATGGTCAACAGCCGGCTCACGCCGGCCGCTCGCCGCACCAGCACGACGACTACCGCGGGTTCTGGGGCCTCATCACCCGCGTGTACGTCGGCATCCTCGGCTGGTGCCTGGGCGGGTGGAAGGGGTGGCGGCGGTGGCTGGTGGTGCTGGTCGCGTTCCTCACCCTGATGACCACCCCGGTGCTGGTGCAACTGGTGGGCACCGACTTCGTGCCGAAGGACGACCAGAGCGAGTTCGAGGTGGCCCTGACGCTGCCCGAGGGGTACTCGCTGTACGAGGCCGACCGGCTGTGCCGGGAGATCGAGGGCAAGCTGGCGAAGGTCCGCGGGGTGACGAACGTGTTCACCACCGTCGGCGAGACGAGCGGGCGGAACGCCAAGGGGCAGGGGGACGTGACCAAGGTGCTCATCTACTGCCGCATGGTGGACCTGCGGGAGCGGAAGTTCGGGCAGAAGGACGCCATGGCCGACGCCCGGGTGGTGCTGGCCGACTACCCGGACCTGCGGGCCACCGTGCAGGAGGTGAAGCTGTTCAGCAGCAGCGCGTTCAAGAACGTGCAGGTGGAACTGGCCCTCATGGGGCCGGACGGGGACAAGCTGGACGAGTACGCGGCCGAACTGGTGAAGCGGATGCGGGCGAACCCGTCGTTCACCGATGTGGACACGAACGCCGCCGCCCGCAGCCCGGAGCTCCAGGTGCGGATGCTGCGGCAGCAGGCCGGCGACCTGAAGGTGTCCCCGCAGGCGGTGGCCGCCACGCTCGGCGTGCTGGTCGGCGGCGAGCCGGTGAGCAAGTTCAAGGAGCCGGGGCAGGCCGACCTGTACGACGTGTGGCTGCGTGCCGACCTGAGCACCCGCGACCGCAAGGACGCCATCCGCCGGCTGAGCGTGCCGGACGCGGACGGCGGGCTGGTGGAGTTGGACCGCGTCGCCACCCTGGCCGACGCCCGCGGGCCGGCCACCATCGAGCGGTACAACCGCCAGCGGACGATCTCCGTCACCGCCAACCTGGCCCCCGGCGCGGTGCTGGGCAAGGAGTTGCCGGTGATGGCCGGGTGGGTGGAAGGGCTGAACATGCCGCCCGAGTACCGGCACGAGTTCCTCGGCGAGGCCAAGCTGATGGCCGACTCGAACTCGAACTTCGCCCTCGCCTTCCTGCTGGCGTTCGCGTTCATGTACATGATCCTGGCGGCCCAGTTCGAGAGCCTGGTGCAGCCGATCACCATCCTGATGGCGGTGCCGCTGACGCTGCCGTTCGCCCTGCTGTCGCTGCTGTTCCTGCAGACGGCTCTCGACGTGTACGCCATGATCGGCCTGTTCATGCTGTTCGGCATCGTGAAGAAGAACGGCATCCTGCAGGTGGACTACACGAACGTGCTGCGGGCGAAGGGGCTGCCGCGGGACCAGGCCATCCTGGGGGCGAACCGCGCCCGCCTGCGGCCCATCCTGATGACCACCATCATGCTGGTGGCGGCCATGATCCCGATCGCCACCGGGCAGGGGCCGGGGGCGAGCGCGCGGGCGAGCATGGCGAAGGTGATCCTCGGCGGGCAGGCGCTGTCGCTGTTCCTGAGTCTGCTCATCACCCCGATCGCGTACTCGCTGTGGGACGACCTCGCCGCCCTGCCGCGGCGGTTCGTCGGCCTGTTCCGCCTCAAGCCGAAAGCGGTGCTGCCGCCGCCCGAACCGCCGGCCGGCGAGACGGTGCTGGACGACGCGGCCGTGCCGGTGGCATGAAACCCCGCGGGCGGCGTCCGGGTAGACACATCACCCGTCGCCCGCGGAGTCCCGCCATGCCACGCCTCTCCCTCGTCATTCTGGCCGTCCTCGCTGTCGCCTCCGCTCGCGCCGCCGACCCGCCGCTGGTGGAGAAGTACCTGCACTCGGGCGAGCTGGCGAAGGGCGAGCAGGTGCTGGAGCGGGCACTGGACGCCGACCCGAAGGACGACCAGGCGCGGTTCGGGCTGGGGGTGCTGCGGTTCGTGCGGGCCGTCGAGCGGCTCGGCCAGTCGCTGTACGAGTACGGGGTGAAGTCCGACAGCACGTCCACCCCGTTCCTGCGGCTGCCCGTGCCGAAGAACCCGGATCCGGTGCCGGTCAGCTACCCGGCCCTGCGGCGGGTGTTCGAGCGGTTCACCGCCGATCTGGAGAAGGCCGAGACCACCCTGGCCGGTGTGACCGACGACAAGGTGAAGCTGCCGCTGCGGCTGGCGAACATCCACCTCGACCTGGACGGCGACGGCAAGCCGACGGACCAGTTCCTCGGCCTGCTGAAGAAGCTGCTCGGCGTGCAGCGGTTCGACTTCCTGGAGAAGAACCCGGACTTCCGCGTGTCGTTCGACCGCGGGGACGTGGCGTGGCTGCGGGCGTACTGCCACCTGCTGTCGGCCATGCTGGACGTGTACCTGGCGTTCGACCTGAAGCTGGTGTTCGACATCGAAGGGGCGAACCACTTCGCCAAGCCGAAGAATGACCCGAAGGCGAACGACGCGTGGTGGCAGTTGCTCACGCGGGTCGACGTGACCGAGCCGGCCCGCCTGGGGTCGTTCCGCACGCACATGCTGAAGGTGTGCGAGCTGAACCGCGAGACGTGGCGGTTCATCCGGGCGGAGACGGACGACGACTTCGAATGGCTGCCGAACGCCAAGCAGAAGGGGGTGATCGGCCTGCCGGTGCGGGACGAGATGATCGACGGGTGGCTGAAGGCGATCGACGAGGTGGAGGGGCTGCTCAGCGGCAAGAAGTTGATCGACTTGCGGGGGCTGGTGAACACCGACGGTAAGGGGCTGAACGTGAAGGAACTGCTCGACCACCCGCCGGAGAAACTGGAACTGATGAAGGTGGCGGCGAGCGGGGTGGACGCGAAGTACCTGTCGAAACTGACCGCCGACAACACGTTCGACGACGCGGCGTTCCGGCGGGTGATGACGGTGTTCGGCGACTCGCTGTCGGTGGCCTACGCCGCGTGGTTCAACTGAGCGGGACAAACAACGCGGCCGACGGGGTCCGGGGGTGTCACCCCCCTTCGCCCGTC
>CANJKY010000569.1 GCA_947474875.1 Gemmataceae bacterium | reverse complement strand
TCCCCTGACGGAGCCACCGATGTTCGCGTCCGTACCCGAAGCGATGGCGTTCGCGCTCAAGAAGTCGCAGTTCATGGTGCACCGGATGGTCGACGACCTGAAGCCGCACGAGTTCGAACTCCAACCGGTCCCCGGCGTGAACTGCGTCGCCTGGATCGTCGGCCACCTGACGCTCACCGACCGCCGGCAACTGACGTGGCTGGGGGTAGCCGACCTGCCGCCCGTCCCGGACGGGTTCGAGGAGCGGTTCAAGGTGACCCGCACCACGGCGGTGGAGCAGAGGGGGTTCGGCGACCCGAAGGAACTGGTCGCCCTGTTCGACGCCCACCGCCAGAAGCTGATCGACTGCCTGCCGACGGTCGATCCGGCGAAGTTCCTCGAACCGCCGTCGTTCCAGACGCCGATGTTCGCCGACCGCGGCGAGGGCACCCTGTTCATGGGCCTGCACACGGCCATGCACGGCGGGCAGATCAGTGTCATCCGCCGCAGCCTGGGCTACCCGCCGTTGACGTAGCTACTGCGGCTTCTCGCGGATGGTGATCTCGAACCGGGTGAGCGGCTCGTCCGGCCGCTCGCCGGCGATCGGGAACGCCCGCACCACCACCGCACCGGCCGTGTTCCCGCTCTTGTAATGGAACGTCAATACCCGCTCCTGGAAGGCGTCGCGGATGTCCCAGTCCACCTGCTCCCCGCCGCCGTCCTCCACCACGTCGCGGATGCGGCGGCGGAGGCCGCCGAGGATGGTCGCGAAGTCCTCCGGCGGGACGACCACCGGGTCGTCGTAAGCGTCGGTGGCCAGCACGTCCAGGACGAGCACGTCCTCGCTCCACACGTCCGCCGGGTCCAGCGACACCCGCCCGGCGTACCGGCGGTCCACCACCTCCCCGCTCCAGTCGTCGCGGTTCAACAGCTTGAGCAACTGCCCGGCCACCTTGTCCCGCAGCGGCAGCCGGACGGCGGACTCGACCGAGTTCGGCCGGCCGTCCGTCAGGCAGCCGGAGATCGGCAGGAACGCCAGCAAGATGGGGCCGAGGCGTCGCATACCCCCGGCAAATACCGCCGGCCGCGGGCTGTGTCGAGGTGAACCGGCGGGCGTATGATGTCGGCGTCCGCACGTTTCCCACGGAGCCGCGCATGTGCATCTTCTCCCGCAACGCCGGCGTGTCGAACACCAACATCTTAGCCCGGCCGGGGAAGGCCGGCCGGCAGTTCCTGGTGTACTCGATGACGGTGAAGGCGGACGACGAGCTTGCCATGATCCTGCCCCTTCCGGTGCCGAAGGACAGCAAGGAGGACGCGGTCCAGTTCCTGAACCTGGAGAAGTATCCGACGTTCTTCGACGACCTGCGGAAGGGCTGGCCGGAGCCGGTCACGCTCGGCCGCGGCGGGCCGAAGGAGGCGACGCTGTCGGACAAGAAGTTGAAGGTGGTGGAGGTGGGCAGCTTCGTGGCGTCGTTCGTGCCGACGCTGAAGGACTTCGCCCGGCTGGACGAGAAGTTCCGCCTGCCCGACGGCACCTGGGACAAGTTACCGCAGTACAAGGGGTACGGGTTCGCCGTGTTCCAACTGAAGAAGGGGGAGAAGACGGTCCACCCGATGGCGTTCGACTTCCCCACTGCCCTGAAGAGTATCTTCTTCCCCACCGTACACGTCCACGATGGCAAGGTGACGGAGAAGGCTCGGTTCGACCACACCCTGTACGCCCAGGGGATCGGCGGCGAGGCGGTGCTGGCGTGGGAGGAGTCGCCGCAGCCGGCTGGCCTGTTCATGACCAAGCTGAACGAGGCGCACGGCATCGTGGACGACAAGGACCATGTATACCGCCGCAAGCTGGTCGGCAACCTGAAGAACGAGGACACGTTCGCATAAAACCAGTCGGACGACGCACCAGGACTCACGTCCTGGGCTAAGTTGTGTCGTCCCCTTCGGGGACTCGGCCTCAGCCCGCGAAGCGGGCGGAATAACGAAGCCCCGGTCGTGAGACCGGGGATTGCTCATGCATCTGCGCACCACCTTCCTCGCCCTGCTCCTCCTCGCCCCGGCCTTGGCCGCCCAGGACAAGCCGTCCGCGCTCGACAAGATCGACGGGTACAAGCGGTACACGGTCGAGGGGTTCACCGTGCTGGTCAGCCACGACGTGCTGAAGGCGGACGTGTCGAAGTACGAGGTGAAGCCGATCGACGTGCTGCACCGGGAGTTGAAGACGATCACCAGGATCATGACGCCGAAGCAGGTGGACACCCTGCGGAAGCTGGTCATCTGGACGGAGTGGGACGAGCCGACCGAGCTGACCAACGGACGGAGCGGGTCGGCGCTGGCGGTGTACTACGGCGGGCACCAAGCGAACCTGCTGGCCCAGGGCAAGCACCCGCTGAAGGCGAAGACAATCACCGTGCTGAGCACGAAGGGGTTGACCGAGGAGCACCAGCCGAAGCGGGACAGCGGGCGGTGCGTGCTGCTGCACGAGATGGCCCACGCGGTCCACGACCAACTGCTCGGCCGCGACCACCCCGGCATCAAGGCGGCGTTCACCCAGGCGATGGAGCGGAAGCTGTACGACAGGGGGCAGTACATCGCCACCAACGAGGCCGAGTTTTTCGCCGAGGTCACGTCCGCGTACTTCGACCAACTGCACCACTTCCCGCAGACCCGCGACGATCTGAAGAAGCATGACCCGGTGTCGTTCAAGTTGATGGAGGAGGTGTGGGGCAAGGCGAAGAAGCCGGACCTGGACACGAAGCCGAAAGGCCCGCTGGCGAACACCGGCCGCAGCCAGTTCGACCTGGGGGTGAAGCTGTCCGACCTGCGGTTCGAACGGCCGATCCACGGCCCGGCGTTCAAGCCCGCCGACCTGGACGGCAAGGTGGCGGTGGTCGGCTTTTTCGGCCCGGCGGATTACCCGGTGCTGGCGAAGCTGGCGAAAGTCCACGACGAGCTGTCGGCCTACGGGGCGGTGGTGGTGGCCGGGCCGGGGCAGGTGATCGACCCGGACGTGCTGAAGCGGGATCTGGCCGCCCGCGACGTGCCCTTCCCTGCCGTGTCCGCGCTCATGCTGCGGGACGCGGCCGAACCGAACCGGTTCGTCGGCCAGAAGGCGTCGCACACGCTGGTGTTCGACCCGGACGGGGCGTGCGTGTTCCGCGGCAGCGGGCACGACGTGTTGCCGCACGCGCGGGCGGCGGTCGGGCGGGTGCTGGCGGCCAAGCTCGGGGCCGGGGTGATGCAGAAGCCGATGCAACCACTGACCGACATCCTGACCAGCGGGCAGCCGCTGACGGACGTGCTTCCGAAGCTAACCGCCGTGGCCGGGTCGTCCGACGAGGTGGCGTCGAAGCGGGCGAAAGAGACGCTGACGACCCTCACCGCCCCCGGCCAGCAGGCGCTGGACGAAGCGAAGACGCTGGGCAAGACCGACCCGGTGGCCGCGTTCCTGCTGCTTGAGAACCTGCCCGCCAGGTACAAGGGGTCGGCGGTCGGGGAGAAGCTCGAAACGGCGGTGATGGGGCTGAAGACGACGACGCCGGTGACGGCCGAGTTGAAGGCCCGCACCGCCCTGGAGCCGATCAAGAAACTGGACGCGAGCATTCAGGCCCAGCCGGGCGGGTTCAACCCGGCCGACCCGGCGTTCCGCCAGCGGCACGCGGCCGACATCGCGCAACTGACGGCGATGGTCGAAGCGATGCGGAAGAAGCACCCGAAGGCGAAGGCGACCGAACAGGCGGAGAAGATCCTGAGGGGTTATGGGTCGTAGCCGCGACCCAACGGGGAGCGCGT
>CANJKY010000568.1 GCA_947474875.1 Gemmataceae bacterium | reverse complement strand
TATCGCCCACGGCTGTCACGGCGACGACGTGGACCACGAGCCGGCCGTCGCCCCGCCGCAATCCGAGGTCCGGGGCGAACCCGGTTCGTAAAAAGCCGGCATGAACCCGATCGACGACCTGTTCGCCCGCCTTCGCTCCCAGAACCGCAAAGCGTTCATGCCGTTCCTGTCGGCCGGTGACCCGGACCTGGCGTTCACCCGCGAGGTGCTCGCCGCCTTGCCCGCCGCCGGCGCCGACCTGATCGAGGTCGGGTTCCCGTTCTCCGACCCGATCGCCGACGGCCCAGTCATCCAGGCGTCGTACACCCGCGCGCTGCGGAACCGGCTGAAACTGGCCGACCTGCTCGACGCGGTTCGCTCGGCCACGTCCGCCCCCGGCTGGACGACGCCGGCGGTGGGCATGGCGTCGTACTCTCTCGTCTTCAAGAAGGGCGTGACGGCGTTCCTCGACGCGGCGACCACCGCCGGGCTGAGCGGGGCGGTGGTGCCCGACCTGCCGGCGGAGGAGGCGGACGAGCTGGCGAAGGTGTGTCGCGACCGCGACTTCAAGCTGGTGCTGCTGGTCACACCGACCACCGAGCCGGGGCGGATGGAACGGATCGTGAAGGCGTGCGGCGGGTTCGTGTACGTGGTGAGCGTGGTCGGCATCACCGGCGGGCGGGCGGCGGTGGCAGAACAGGTGGCGAAGGTGACGACGCGGCTGCGGGGCATGACCGATCTGCCGCTGTGCGTCGGGTTCGGGGTGAGCACGCCGGAGCACGTGCGGGAGCTGAAGGCGCACTGCGACGGGGTGATCGTCGGGTCGGCGCTGGTCAAGCATCTGGAGGGGGCGGCGACCACCCCGGACGACCGTGCCCGGGCGAAGACAAACATCCTGGCGATGGTGCGGGAGTTGAGTGGGGCGATTCGTTGAGCCGCCCGCCGCCCGGTGCTATCATCCGGGCATGAACCTGGACCGGGCGCTGTCCGACCTCGCGGCTGACCCGTTCATCGGCGTCGATCTGGCCGAGTTGAACCTGCACCTCGCAGCTGACGTCGATACCGACCTGGACGTACCCGTCTACCTCGCCCGACTCGACGACCTGGCCGACGACCTGGCCCCTCGACTGTCCGGCGACTTGGCCGAGCGGGCGGCGACGCTGGCCCACTTCCTGTTTGAGGAGCGGGGGTTTGCCGGCAACGCCGACGAGTACTACGACCCCCGCAACAGCTACCTGAACCAGGTGCTCGACCGGCATCTCGGCATCCCGCTGTCGCTGTCGCTGCTGGCGATGGCGGTGGGCGAGCGGTGCGGCATGACGGTGGTGGGGGTGGGGCTGCCGGGGCACTTCATCGCCAAGGCGGTGGACGCCGGCGGGGAGGTGCTGTTCGACCCGTTTCACGGCGGCCAGTTGCTCGACTACCCCGCGTGCGAGCGGCTGGTGTCGGCCGTCACCGGGCACCCGTTCCACGCGCACGAGGACTCGCTCGCCGCCACCCCGCCGGGGCTGATCGCCCAGCGGATGATGAACAACCTGAAGGCGGCGTACCTGAAGGTGGCGGACTACCACCGGGCGGCAACGGTGATCCGCCGGCTGACGCAGTTGGTGCCGGACGACCCGACGCAGGTGCGCGACCTGGGCGTGTGCCTGCTGCACGACGGGCGGCCCGGCCCGGCGACGGAACACCTGCGGGCGTACCTCGACACCGTGCCGGGGGCGGAGGACGCCGACGCCGTGCAGAACCTGCTGAAGGAAGCCCGCAAGCAGTTGGCTAGGTGGAATTGAAGGGTGGCCGACTCCCTCCGGGAGTCGGCGCCGACCGTCTCCGACAGTCGGCCACCCGTGGTGCCGTTCGGCTCGCGGCACCTACTTCAGCACCCGGTCCATCAGAGTCTTCACCGCCGCGTCGTCGGCCAGCCTCTTCGCCGCCAGCGCCCGTAACTCGTCCGGCCCCTTCTCGTCCCGTCCGGCCCGCTTCGCGTCCTGCTTGTACAGGTCGCGGAGTTGACGCACCAGCACGTCGCGGCGGTCGATCTGGTCGTGGACGAACTGGGCTGACACGCGGGCGGCCATCTGGGCGGCGTGTTTAGCGCGGGCCTGCGCTGCACCCGGCCCGTCCACGTCGAACCGTTCCACCCCCGGCAACTCCGGCTTCTCGTCCGGCAACTCTTGGGCGAGCAGTTCGAGGTAGCCCGTCAGCAGCCACCCGGCGGCCTTCCGCCGGCGGTCGGCGAACGCCCCGTTGCTCACCTCCTCCGCACTCGCCAGGTAGCTGTATAACGTCGCCCGCTGGAGCGGGTCGCGGTTGACGTCTAGGCTCTTCGCCGCGTATTTCTTCACCCGCTCGGCCTGCTTGTCGATGCCGCTCTGCGCCGCGACGTGCGCCACCTCGTACCAGATGCGTTCCATTCTGTGGCTGTCCGCGAACTGGTTTATCATCTCGTCCGCCTTCTTCTCCAACTCGGCGAACTGTTCCGGCGTTCCGTGGCGGAAGTCCTTGTCGAGTTGGGACAGCGCCTTCTGCAACTCCGGCGACGGGGCCGGCGCCCGCTCCCGCTTCTTCTGCAGCACCGGCTTCGCCTTCGGCACAGGGGCCAGTACGAACAGCACCTGGTGCCTCTCGAACGCTGCGGTGCGGGCGTCCTCCGTCTCGAACCCGATGCCGGTGATCAGCGACAGCGACTTCGGCGAGCCGCTCTCGTGCTTCCGCGCCGACCACGGCTGGAACCCGCTCGTCGACGATTCGCGGCGGGCCAGTTTCAGCACCGCCGCCCCTGCAATGTCCCGCACCTGGCACACCCGCTTCTTCACGCCGGGCAGGTCGGCGATCGAGTACCCCTCGTTCCCGGTAATGCCCTTCGGCAGTTCGGTGATGATGCTGACGTGGACGCGGGCGTCGGTCAGGTGCGGCAGGAGTAGCTCCACATCGTCTCTCGTGCCGAACTCGGCTACGACCGCGACCGCCGCCGCCACGTTCGGCGGCTGCACGTCCGCGTCCAACTTCGTGAGCAGGGCGCGAACGGCCGGCAGCACCTCCGGGATGTCGTATCGCAGGGCCAGGGTCAACCCCGCCCGCAGGCCGTCGTTCTCCCGCCGCTTCTCCAGCCACTTCACGGTCAACGCCTTCAGCGGGGCGACGAGCGAACCTGTGGTGTACTCCTTCGCCATCTGCTTAACCGACGTGTAGTCGTCTTCCGGCAGGAACTCGAAGTGCGAACTCGTCTGGTTGCCCCACGCCTTGTGGGTGACGAGCGACCACTTCTCGGTGCCCGGCGTGAGTGTGCCCAGGTACAGCCACGCGGCCACGTCGGCGAACGGCACCGGCGGCGGGCCGTGAATGTACGGGCCGTTCGGGTTACTCGGCTCGCCGTTCTCGTCCACCGGCGGCAGCCCGCGGGACACGCGGACCAGTTCGGCAGTGCGGGTGCGGTACACCTCGGCCGCCCGGCTCGGGTCTTCGCTCGCCGTCACCACCGCCTGCCACCCCCGCTCGCTGCCGCGGATCAGGTCGAACAGCTCGCGGGCCGGCTTGTCGTCGCCGACCAGCTTGGCGAACTGCTTGCGAACGACCTCGGTGCGGATGTGCGCCAACACCCGCTCGCACCGCTCGATGATCTCGGGTGAGGTGGACTTCAGCCCGGCCCTTACCGCCGACAGCGCAGCCGATCCCATCGCCTTCAACCTCTTCTCCGCCGTTTCCCGTTCGACGAACTCCTTGCTGCCGAGTTGTTGCACCAACCGCTCGGCCTCGGGGGCTTTCTTCGGCTCCGGCTTCGGGGCATCCTTCAGGTATGCTTTCG
>CANJKY010000567.1 GCA_947474875.1 Gemmataceae bacterium | reverse complement strand
GGGCAACTGGTCCCGCAAGGACACGCTCTATGGCGGCGAAGGCTTCAGCGTCGAAGCCAGTGGCGACCTGGCCGGGCAACTACGGCAAGCAATCCACCGGCTGCCGGCATTTACGGCCCCGGCGAAAGCCGAGGTCAAGGAAGACGCACCGCCTGCCTTCGTTCCGCCGCCGCTTCAGCGGCATGTCGGTGAGGGCAGTTTTTTCATCGGTGATGACCGGTCGATCTACCAGATCGACGGCGGGCAGGGGCAGGCCGTCGTCTATGGCGGCACGGCGCTGAAGGCCGATGGCACCATGACCGGCAAGCGGCTGGCCGGGCTGATCGACCTGCGTGACAAGGTCCGCCGCGTCTTGCAATCCCAGAACGAGGGCTGGCCGGAAGAGCACCGCGAGCAATCACGGCGGGAGTTGAACCGGGCCTATGACCGCTTCGCGGCCGCATACGGCCCGATCAACAAGACGACGTTCGGCGAGACCAAGGACGGCAGCGTCATCCGCCGCATGCCCAACCTGGTGAAGTTCAAGGAAGATCCGGACGCGATGCTGGTGATGTCGCTCGAAGACTACGACGAGGTCACCGGCAGGGCCGCCAAAAGCCCGATCCTGCTACGCGACGTGGTCGGCCGGCTCGCTCCGGTCACGGCCGTCAGGAGCGCCGAGGAGGGGCTGTTGGTTTCGCTCAACCAACATGGCGGGGTCTATCTCGATTACATCGCCAAGCTCTACGGCAAACCGGAATCCCAGGTTGAGGCCGAACTCGGCGACCTGATCTTCAAAGACCCGCAGTCGGGCAAGTGGGAGACGGCCGACGCCTACCTCTCCGGCAACGTCCGCGGCAAACTGGAAGTCGCCCGCGCGGCCGGGCCGCAGTTCGCCCGCAACGTCCGAAGTCTGGAAGCGGTACAGCCCGAGGACGTACTGCCCGGCGACATCGACGCCAACCTGGGCGCGCCGTGGATTCCCGAAGGCGATATCCAGGCATTCGCCGCCGACCTTTTCAGGGTCGATCCGTCGGCTGTTCGGGTCTCCCACCTGAAGAAAGACGCCCTCTGGAGCCTGGAGCCGGCCTACGCCGCGCGCATGTCGGTCGCGGCCACCGCCGATTTCGGTACGGCACGGGCGAACGGCACCTGGCTGCTGGAACTCGCCCTCAACATGAAGTCTCCGACCATCTACGACACCATCCAGAGCGGCGACCGCGAGGAGCGGGTGGTGAACCCCGAGGAGACGATGGCCGCCCGCGAGAAGCAGAAGCTCATCAAGGAGCGGTTCCGCGCGTTCGTGTTCGCCGACCCCGACCGCACCGAGCGGTTAGTTCGCATTTACAACGACACTTACAACAACCTACGGCCGCGCCTGTTCGACGGCTCGCACCTCGACTTCCCCGGCATGACGGACGGCATCGCCTTGCGGGCGCACCAGAAGGACGCGGTCTGGCGGGGCATGAGCGGCGGCAACACGCTGCTGGCCCACGTCGTCGGGGCCGGCAAGACGTTCACCATGTCGGCCACCGGCATGAAGATGAAGCAGGCGGGCCTCGTCCACAAGCCCATGTACGTCGTCCCCAACCACCTGCTCGAACAGTTCGCCCGCGAGTTCATGCAGCTCTACCCGAACGCCAGGCTGCTGGTCGCCGCCAAGGAAGACCTGACCCGCGACCGCCGCAAGATGCTGACTGCCAAGATCGCCTCGGGCGACTGGGACGGGATCATCGTCACCCACTCCAGCTTCGAGCGGATCGGCATGAGCAAGGACTATCAGGAAGAGTTCCTGCGCGAGCAGATCGCCGAGTACGACCAGCTCCTGCTCGAACATGCCGCGAACAAAGCCACCAACCGCAATCTCATCAAGACCATCGAAAAACAGAAGGCCGCCCGCGAGGAGAAGCTGAAAAACCTGCTGGCCGAGGACAAGAAGGACGACGGGCTGGTCTTCGACGAACTGGGCGTCGATCACGTCTTCGTCGATGAGGCCCACTACTTCAAGAACCTGGAGACGCCGACCAAGATGGACCGCGTCGCCGGCATTCAGACCGGGGGCAGCGAGCGGGCATTCGACCTGTACATGAAGGCCCGCTATTTGGGGCAGGAGCACCCCGGCCACGGGGTGACGTTCGCCACAGGTACGCCGATTTCCAACACGATGGTCGAGATGTACACCATGCAGCGGTTCCTCGACCCGGAGGGACTCAGGAGCCGTGGCATCGACCATTTCGACGCCTGGGCCGCGACCTTCGGCGAGGTCGTAGACACGATGGAGATCGCCCCGGACGGGGCGGGCCTGTGCCCCCGCTCGCGCTTTGCCAGGTTCACCAACCTGCCGGAACTCCAGCAGATGTTCCGCGCCTTCTCCGACGTGCAGACCGCCGAGATGCTGAACCTGCCCCGGCCGACCTTGGCCGGCGGCAAGCCGGTCGTCGTCGCCTCGCCGATGTCCGACGAGCAGCAGTCCCTCCAGCAGGAACTGGTCGAGCGGTACGAGAAGCTGCGGTCCCAGAAGGTCGATCCCCGCATCGACAACGCCCTGGCGATCACCACGGACGGGCGCAAGCTCGCCACCGACGCCCGGATGCTGGACGCGGCCGCCCCTGACTTTCCCGACTCCAAGATCAACAAGCTAGTGGACAACGTCGTTGCCGTCTGGCAGATGACAGCGCCCACCCGCGGCACGCAGCTCGTCTTCTCGGACATCGGCGTCAACCCGACCGCCTGGGGCTACTCGCCCTACCAAGAGATCATCCGCAAGCTGGAACAGCGGGGCATTCCGGCTGAGCAGATCGCCGCCATCGGCGAGGCCGAATCCGACGCCAAGAAGCAGGCCCTGTTCGAGAAGGTGCGAAACGGCTCGGTGCGCGTCCTGCTTGGCAGCACCCAGAAGATGGGCACCGGCACCAACGTGCAGAAGCGGCTGGCGGCCCTGCACCATCTGGACGCCCCGTGGAAGCCGGCCGAGGTCGAGCAGCGAGACGGCCGCATCCTGCGCCAGGGCAACGAGAACAAGGAGGTGGCGATCTACCGCTACGTCACCGAAGGCTCGTTCGACGCCTACATGTGGCAGGCCCTGGAGACCAAGGCCCGGTTCATCGGGCAGGTGATGACCGGCGACAACGCCGCCCGGCGGGCCGAGGACATCGGCGGGCAGGAACTCTCCTACGCCGAGGTCAAGGCGATTGCGTCCGGCAACCCGGCCGTGCTGACGCTCGCCGAGGCCGACGCAGAACTACAGCGGCTGTCGCTCCTGAAAAAGAACCATCTCGACGAGCAGTACGTCGCCCGCCGCAGCGTCCGCGATCTGCCGAGCCGCATCGCCGCCATCAATGACCGCATCGAAAAGCTGGCCACCGACGAGAAAACGGCCGCCGACCACGCCCACGAACCTGTGACCGTCGGCAGGCACTCGCTGTCCCGCGAAGACGCCCCGGCCGTGCTCGGCCGCAAACTCGAATCCCTGCCCCGGGACGTGCGCGATACCACCCGGATGCCCGTCGGCACCTACCGGGGGCTGGCATTCGGCCTGGTCCTGCACCCGAGTTTCCCGCCGGACGTGTACCTCGATGGGGAAACCACCAGAACCTACGGCCTGTCCCGCGAACACCAGGGGCCGCGAGCGGTCCTCAACGCCGCCGAGCGCATCGCCGCATCCTACGGCTCGGAGATCGTCCGCATCCGGCAAGACGCCGGCATCGCCGAGGGTCAACTGCGCGACTACCAAGAGCGGCTCGGAAAGCCCTTTGCCCACGAGGCGTACCTCAACGAGTTGGCCGGCTTACGAGACGCCTTG
>CANJKY010000566.1 GCA_947474875.1 Gemmataceae bacterium | reverse complement strand
GGCCCAGAAGGGGGCGACGGCGGACCAGGTCCGGCAACTCGGGCAGGTCGTCGCGCGGTTCGCCGACGTGGCGGCCCGGTGCCTGGGGGTAGACCTCCGGGGGTTGGCCGCCGGCGGCGCGTCCGGCGGGCTGGGGGCCGGGCTGCACGCCCTGCTCGGGGTTCCGCTGCGGAGCCGGTTCGAGGTGTTCCTGGAGTGGGTCGGGTTCGACGCCCGGCTGGCCGAATGCGATCTCGTGCTAACCGCCGAGGGGCGGCTGGACGGGCAAACCCTACGGGGGAAAGTGCCGGCGGAAGTGGCCCGCCGGGCGAAGGCGCGGGGCGTGCCGGTCGTCGCCCTCGCCGGGGAAATCGGCGTCGGCGCGGCCGCGAACCTGGCGGCGGGGATCGAAGGCTACGCGACCATCGTCCGCGGGCCGTGTGCGCTCGCCGACGCCGTGCGGGACGCCCCGACGCTCATCGAGGAAGCGGCGGAACAGGCCATCCGGCTGGTACTGGTGGGAACGCGGCTACGGGCGGCCGTCGAATAATCCGTGACTTGTGGGGAGGTGTACGATGGCGAATCCCGAAAACCAGCCCGGGTGGCAGATCTTCGCGCTCGGCTCGGCGGCGTTCGCGGCGCTGACGGCGATTCTCGGCAAGCTCGGGGTGTCGGAGGTGAACTCGAACCTCGCCACCCTGATCCGCACCGTGGTCATCCTGGGGGTCACGGCGGCCATCGTGTCCCCCCGCGGCGAGTGGGAGCCGCTCGCCAGACTTTCGCGGTACGGGGTGTTGATGCTTGTGCTCTCGGGCGTGGCCACGGGCCTGTCCTGGCTCTGCTACTACCGGGCGCTCCAGATGGCCCCGGCTTCGCGGGTGGCCCCGGTGGACAAGCTGAGCGTGGCCCTCGTGATCGTGCTAGCAGTGCTGTTCCTCGGGGAGCCTCTCACCTGGAAGGTGATACTCGGCGGGCTACTGGTCGTCGCCGGCGTCCTCGTGCTCGCGGGGAATTGACGACCCGCGGGCGGCGAAGATAAGGCGGAATTTATCTTCGGCTCACGAAGGGCTTAACGGGGGGCCGTACTGTCTTCTCTGACGGGAGGAGTCGTCGTGTCGTTGCGCGTGCTGATCGTCGAGGACGACCCAGAGATCGCTGGGTTCGTCACGCAGGGACTGCGGGAGGAAGGGTTCGTGGCCGAGGCCGTCGGAGACGGGGACTCGGCCGCCCACGCGGTGCGGCCGGGCGGGTGGGACCTGGTTCTGCTCGACATCTGGCTCCCGGGGCGTGACGGGCTGACCGTCCTCCGCCAAATCCGAGCCGCCGGGGACGCCACCCCGGTTCTGTTGCTGACTGCCCGCGATGCGGTCGAGGACCGCGTGGAGGGGCTGAACGCCGGGGCGGACGACTACCTGGTCAAGCCGTTCGCGTTCGCGGAATTGCTCGCCCGGGTCCACGCGATCCTCCGCCGCCCCCCTGGGCTGCGGAGCACTCGGCTCGTGTACGCGGACGTGACGCTCGACCTGGCCGGGCAGAAGGCCGAACGGGCCGGCCGCCCGCTGCTGCTGACAGCCCGCGAGCAAGCCCTGCTCGGGCACTTTCTCCGCCACCCGGACGAGGTGGTGTCGCGGACCCGGATCTACGAGGCGGTGTGGGACGAGCGGTACGACGGGCTGTCGAACACCCTGGAAGTCCACGTGATGGAACTCCGCAAGAAGCTGGAGGCCCTCGGGCCGCGACTGATCTTCACCGTCCGCGGGAAGGGGTACGTCCTGACGACACGGACCGGAGAGGACGCCCCGGCATGACGCTCGTCAACCGCCTCTCGGCGTATGCCCTCGGCGGGCTGGCCGTCGTCCTCGTGAGCTTCTCGGCGGCCCTGTTCGGGCTGGCCTGGGTGTACCTGCACCGCCAGGCCGACGCCCGCGGGGCGGCCGCCGACCACGCGCTCGTCGCGGCGGTCGAGATTCACCCGGGGGACGTGGAGTGGGAACCGACCGAGCGCCGGATTCGGCTGGGTCAGGGGGACGATCTGGAGGAGGTCCGGTGGACGGTCCACGACGCCGCCGGGAAGCTGGTGGACTGTTCGGACAACCTGACCGGTGGGGGAATGCCCGAGGCCAGCGGCCCGTGGACGGTGTCTACCATCACAGTTCGCGCCGGGCAGTACGCTCCCGAGTCGGACGAAGAACACCGGCCGGGCACCCTCGAAGTGTCACTCGCCGACCGCGGCCTCGAACCGCCGGGCCAGGTGCCGGTACGGAACCCGATCCACCAGAGCACCGCGTTGACCCTGACCGTCGCCGTCTCGCGCCGGCCGGTGGTGGTCGCCCTGTGGCGGGTCGGCGGAGTGC
Organism: Gemmataceae bacterium; assembly: GCA_947474875.1. Taxonomy (GTDB): domain Bacteria; phylum Planctomycetota; class Planctomycetia; order Gemmatales; family Gemmataceae; genus JALHQU01. The sequence continues at coordinate 1,459 of CANJKY010000566.1, read as the reverse complement.
TGGCTGCCGCCTCGGTCGGGGTCTGGTTGCTCGCGGCCCTCACCACCCGCCGCGTGTGCCGGCGGGCGCTGCGGCCCGTTGCCGTCATGGCGGAGTCCTGCCGGGCGGTGGGCGACGATCCGTCTGCCCGACTTGCGGTACATGCGAGCGGGGACGAACTGGAAGGACTGGGCGGGGCATTCAACGCACTGCTCGCTCGGTTGCACGCCGCCCACGAGCGGCAGCGGCGGTTCACCGGGGACGCCGCCCACCAACTCCGCACCCCGCTCGCCGCACTGCTCGGGCAGGTGGAGGTGGCGCTCCGCCACGACCGCCCGGCGCCCGAGTACCGCCGGGTGTTGGAGGTCGTAGGCCGGCGGGGCGGGGAGCTACAGCAAGTCGTCGAGAGCCTGCTGTTCCTGGCCCGCGCAGACGGCTGCCGGCGGTTCGACCTCGAACAGACTGACCTCGGGGGGTGGCTGCGCGAGCGGGCGACGGGCGGGTTCGATCACCCGCGTGCTGGTGATGTCGAGTTCGACGTGCCGGACGACCCGGTGGAGTCTCGGGTCCATGTCGGGTTGCTCGGCCAAGTTCTCGGCAACCTGCTCGACAACGCCCTCAAGTACAGCGAGCCCGGGACCCCGATTCGGGTCCGGCTCGAACCTTCTGCCGGGGTCATCCGGTTGAGCGTGGAGGACCGCGGCTGCGGACTCGGCCCGAACGACATCCCTCGCGTAGGGGAACCGTTCTTTCGGACGGCCGACGCTCGTCGACGCGGGATACCCGGGGTTGGTCTCGGGCTGGCCGTCGTTCGCCGGATCGCCATCGCCCTGGACGGGCAGTTGGAAGTCGAGAGCGAGCCGGGTCGCGGGAGCCGGTTCACCGTCGTTATGCCCGCAGACGGACCCGCCGCTGCGGATCGACCGCCTGGAGATGAACTCAACCTCAGCAAGCCGACCCTTAACGGAGTGCATTCATGACGTGTTTTCGATGCCCCAGCTGCCCCCGCCGGGGGTTCACGCTGATCGAAATTCTGGTGGTGATCGCCATCATCGCAATCCTCATCGGCCTCCTCCTTCCGGCAGTTCAGAAGGTCCGGGAGGCCGCCGCCCGTGCCAAGTGCCAGAACAACCTCAAGCAGATCGGGATCGCCCTCCAGAATCATCAAACTGCTCTCGGCACCTACCCGACGTGCTCCGAGATGCCGAAGGGGCAGACATCCCAACCCTGGTCGGCCCACGCCCGGCTGCTACCGTACTTGGAACAAGAGAGTCTGCACGGGCTGATCGATTTCAACACCGTGGCGAACGATTACACGACCAAGCCCCCTGTGGCGAAGATGCGGATCGCGGCCTACATATGCCCAAGTGAAATCAATGACCGCGAGCGGGTGACGCCGAGTATCACCCACTACCCGCTCTGCTACGGGTTCAACGAGGGCACCTGGTTCGTGTACGACCCGGTTTCCGGCAAGCAGGGG
>CANJKY010000565.1 GCA_947474875.1 Gemmataceae bacterium | reverse complement strand
TGGCCCCCTTTTTTGCCGGCCTCTTGGAGCCGTCGACGAGCACCTGGTCCCAGTTCACCCCGTGCGTGCGGTGGTACTCGTCGGCCAGACGCCGCCACGCCTCTCGGAAGGCGTCCAGTTCGAGCCAGCGGTCCAGGCGGTCGCGGATAGTCTTGCCGCACGGGAAGCACGCCGGCACGTACTCCCACCCGATGCCGGTGATCAGGACGTACAGCAGGCCGTGCAGACAGGCGTGGTTGGACGCGGGTTTGCGCCCCTCCCCGCACCACACCACCGGCGGCAGGATCGGTTCGAACACCGCCCACACCGACTCCGGCAGCCGGCGAGCGAGGGACGACAGGCGCATGACCGACACCTCCCACGGGTGTCACCATGCTCGCCACTCGCCCCCTCCCGCGCAAGAGTTCTTTCCGCTAGCTCTAAATTCGACTTGTGCGGTTCAGCGTCCAAGTTCAGGCCGTGCAGCGTCACACTAACGCCACACTAAACCGGCCACACCGGGGGTAGGGCGGGTACCGGAGGGAAACCCAGCCCCCGCCACAGCCCATGACTTCCAGGCTTTCGCTAGGTTCGAGCGAGTACACTGGTGGCCGTCGTCGAACTTTTAATCTGCGGGTCGTGGGTTCGACCCCCACCCGGCTCACTGATGCCAATCGATGCCGGCCGGTGCAAACGAGCGCCGGCCGGCTCTTTTTCTAGGTATTCCGTTACCTCGCCCGATCCGACCTCAACTCTCGTCTGAGTGCCGGACGGTGCTGCCGGATGCATTGGAGCGCACCCCGTCACTACGCCCGGCACTACGCCACTTTCGCCCCCGGCAAAGCCCCCCTCACCCACGAGAACTGGAAGTCTCTGGACCGCCCGGTCGAGGTCGTCCAGGCTGCGGTGCGAGTAGCGGGCGGTCAGCGTCGGCGACGAGTGTCCGGCCAGTTCTTGGGCGGTCCGCAGGTCCACCCCGTTCCGCCCGAGCAATGTCAGGTAGGTGTGACGCAGGGCGTGGAAGTCGGCGTACAACGGACCGTCCGGCCCTTCGACCGCATACGGCACCCCCGCCGCGTCCAGGTCGATGCGGATCATGTCCGCCGCGGCAAAGTCGCTCGCCCAAGTCCCGCCCCATACCGGCGCTCCGGACGGCTTGCCGGCCAGGAACCGGCGGAGCGTGTCGGCGGTGTGCGCCGGCAGCGGCTGCACCTTCGGCTTGCGGCTCTTGTTGAACCGGGCGGCCAGCGTCACCGTCGGCATGGGGTGGGTCAGGGCGAAATCGGCCGGGGTGAGGTTCGCCAGGGCGTTCGCCCGGAACCCGGTAGCGGCAGCCGTCAGGTAGAGCGCGAACCGGTCCTCTCCCGTCAACCCGCGGAACACCTTCGCACTGGTGCGAGCTGCGTCCAGCAACCGGCGGAGTTCGTCGGCGGTCAACTCCCGCCGGCCGCGGCGAACGTCCACCTTCTCGTTCATCAGCGGGAGCGAGTCGAGCGGGTTGAACCCGATCCGCTTCGCCTTCACCAGCCAGCGGAAGAACCCGCGGACCGCCCGGACGTAGTGGTTCACCGTAGTCGGGGATACCCCGCGGGCGGTTGCCGCGGCGAGTGCTTCGACCGTCGCCCGCGGCAGCTTCCGGGCCTTCCCCGCCCCGAACGCCGGCAGGCGGTTCCGCTGCACGGCCGCCCGCACCCCGGCTGGCGTCAGCCCGAGTACGGCCGCGGCTTCATTCGGGGTAAACCATTCGACCCCCGCGGGCAGTGTGAGGGTTGCCCCGCTCCGCCGTTGCTCGTTCAGCCACTCCGCCACCTTGCCGGCATCCACGTCCTTGAAGAACGCGAACCCGCACCCGCGGGTGAGGGCGGCCACCTTGTTCCGAGTTTGGGCCGTGTGGCGGTCGCAGTTCCCCTTCGATTCGAGGAACGCGACGTAATCGGCGAGGTGATCGGCGAGCGGCCGGCGGGCGTGGTCTTCGGCCGGGTCGAACAGCCCGATCCGCTGCCGTTCGGCCTTCTTCACCAGTTCGGCGAGCATCAGCTTCGCGGCCGTCTTGTCCGTCGTCAGCGGCACCTTCTGAACCACCCCGTTCCCGTCGGTGTACTTGCCGTACCACTTCTTCGACGGCTTCAGGTACTTCCGGCCGTCGGCCGTGAGCGGGTACAGCACCGCCTTGTTCCCGACCGTGCTGCGGAAGTGCGGTCGCCCGTCTTTCGCCACTATGTCCGCGTCCGACGGCACGGGGACGGGTTTGGTCGGCTTGAGCAAGGACGCCATGACACGTTCCCCCGGTGCGAGTGAGTGCAAAGCATACCCGGAAACGGCGAGCGGATGTCAGTCCGGTAGCGTCCGGCCCGCGGCGCAGTCCGCGCAGTCCGCGGACTGTTCTAGCGCCCCCGCCGAATCGCGCCACTCCGGTTTCCGCGTGCCCAACGACCCCCGTCGTGCGAATCCCGGTCGCGCTAGTTCAGTCCGCGGACTGCGCGGACTGCGCCGGCTGAAGGCGGGTCGGCGTCCGGTTCGTCGACCCCCCGCAACCGGATGCCGACGTACACCCGCTTTCGCTTCTCTCCGCCCTTCCAAGGGCGTTGCGAGTCGAGCGCCGGCACCACGGCCCGCAGGTCGCGGCCGAACGTGTGTTCCGTTCCCGGTTCCTTCCGCCCGTGTTCCTCACACCACGCCTTCCACTCCCGGAACAGTTCGCCCACTTCCACACGGGCGGCGGAATCGACAACACACCGCTCCCGCACGAACGCCCCGACGGGCGAACTCAAGTCTTCCATCTCTTCCATCAACTCGGCCCCGCTCTCGGGTTGCTTGAACCGCCCTCGCTCCTGCAAGCGCCGCCAGCCCTCAACGGCCCAATTCAGAACACCGGGCAGTTCGGTCAGCAATCGCTCGGTGAGCGTCGGGTCTTCTCGCCCGTAGAAGTTCGGAATGATACGCAACAGGATCATCCGTCCGGCCAGCGCGCCGGAGGAGTCGCCCAGCCGCGGCAGTTCGTTCGACAGGATGACGAACCGCGTCGGCAGCTTGGTATCCACCGGGGCACGGTTCTTCCGGTCTACGGTGATCGTCCCTTCCCCGGTGATCGTCAGCAGCCTCTCGGTGATGACGGCCGCGTCCGCCCGGTTGCTCAACCGGGCGTCGTCGATCACCGCCACCGACTTCCCGATCAACGGTGATAACCCGAAATTCGTGGTCAGCCCGTTCAGCGTCGGGCCGGTGAAGTTCCGCTCGCCGACCACTGCTTTCAGCACGCGGGCGATGGTGCCTTTGCCGGCCCGCTTCGGCCCCAGTACGAACAGTAATTTCTGCTGCCGGGTGTCCGGGGTGAGGAGGTAGCCGAACCAGTCTTGCAGGCAGTGGATGCTGTCGAAGTCGCCCGGCCAGAGGTCCAGAAGGAACTGTTCCCACGTCCGCGGGCACGGGGCGTCCGGGTCGAAGTCGTACCCCACCGCGTTGAACGTGAAGAACGACGCCGACGGCGGGAGCAACTGCCCGCTCGCCAGGTCGAGCAACCCGTTCGCCACCGACAGCACGTTCGGCGGATCGGGTCCGGTCTTGTCGTCGATCCAGGCAGGCGGGGCCACGGACGCCGGCAGCAGGCACACTCCACGGAGGGCGTTCATCACGTCAGCGGTCAAACTGAACGTTACTTTCCGTGTCTTCGGCGGCCGGTTTCCGCCCGCGGCTCGTTCGACCGCGTTCACCCGTTTGAACTCAGCCCGCACCCACTGCGTTAGGCGGGCGCGAATCTCATCGTCCGACACCGCCGAGTATGCCCCGCGTTCCCACTCGACGAACTCACTCCGCC
>CANJKY010000564.1 GCA_947474875.1 Gemmataceae bacterium | reverse complement strand
GGTCGGCCAGGCTCTCGTCCGGGCGGTACGACACGCAGTTCCACCCGAACGCCTTCGCCGCCTCGATGTTCGACGGGTAGTCGTCCAGGAACAGGCACTCGTGCGGGGCGGCGTTGGCGTACTTCTGGCAGTGCTCGAAGTACTCGCGGTGCGGCTTGCGGTGGCCGACGAGGTGGCTCGGGCACCGCTCGTCGAAGTGCTTCAGCACGTCGGCGAACTGGTCGCAGTACTTGCGGTAGTGGGCGTCGTTCGTGTTGCTGGCGAGAACGAGGCGGTGGTGCTTCTTCAGCCGCGGGATCAGGTCACACACCTCCGGATTGGGGGTGAAGATGTCCACGAACGCGGCTTCAAATTCCTCCGCCGAGCAAGACAGGCGGCCGTCGCGGGTGGCGAGGTGGATGTACTCGGACGTGCCGATCCGCCCGCACTCGTAGTCCTCCTCGATCACCCCACCGTACAGGGCGAGGGTGAGTTCGTGCGGTTTCAGGTCGGTGTACCGGGCCAGCTTGGCCACCGCCCGCTGGTGGTCGAAGAAGGCGATGACGTTGCCGAAGTCGATGAAGATGGTCCGCATGGGGAGGATTGTATCCCCCCACGGGCCGTTATTTGACCGCCACCACCACCGCGTCGCTGGCGGTCTCGCCGCGGGCCTTCGGCCCGCACCCGAAGACGGCCGTGCCATCCGCCCGCACGTCCACGCAGTACACCATGCCGAACGGCACCTCCGCCCCGGACAGCAATTTGCCGTCGGCGACGTTCCACACGGCCACGTACCCCTTCAGCTTCGGCGCCCCGCCGACGGTGATCAGCTTCGACCCGTCCGGGGTGAACCGCACCCCCTGCACGAACCCGGGGTGTGCCATCCCCTTGAACGCCGGGTTCGCCAGCGTTCGCACCAGCGTGCCGGTGGCCAGGTTCCAGATTTTCACCGTGCGGTCGGCCGACCCGCTGGCGAGCAGCTTGCCGTCTTTGGTGAGCGCGAGCGAGTACACCTGATCGAGGTGCCCCGGCGACGGCGGCATTCCCAACTGGAACCCGTTCGCCCCGCCGACCACGCCGGGGGCGGCGGCGATCGCCTCCTTCGACGGCGGCGGGCGGTCCGCGCCGGGCTTGATCTCGCGGACCAGCTTCGCCCCGTCCGCGTCCCAGACCTTTATCGACTTGTCGTTCCCGGCGGTGATCAGTTGCTTGCCGTCCGGCGTCCACAGCACGGCGTAGATCGGCTGCGGCGGTTGCGGCTGCGGCGGGACGTGCGCGGCGATCGCCTTCGCCGCCGGCGTGTCCTTCTTACTCACGTCCCAGATCCGCAGTTGGCCGTCCTGCCCGCCGCTGGCCAGCTTCGACCCGTCCGGGCTGAACGCGATGGCGTTCACCAGTTGCGGGTGGGCCAGGTTCCGCACCGGGGCGTCGGCCGGCTTGTCCGCCTTGACGTCCCAGAACTTGACCGTGTTGTCGCTGGACGCGGACGCCAGCACCGGCTCCTTCGGGTGAAACGCCACCGCCAGCACCAGGTTGGTGTGCCCGTTCGCCCCGCCCAGGGTGCGGAGTTCTTTGCCGTCGGCCGCGTTCCACAACTTGACCGTCTTGTCGAAGCTGCCGGTGGCGAACGTTTTCCCATCGGGGGAGATGGCGACAGCGTACACCTCTCCGGAGTGGCCTTTGAGGGTGAGGGTGGGTTGCATGACGGACCTCGGGAGAAGGGCAGACCGGCGGGATAGGAAGTGTCGCATTTCGCGCGGGAAATGTCCAGAAGCGGTTCCGCGCTCGTCGCTGTCTGGCGGCAAAAGGCAAGGTGAAATGAAGCGGGCCGAGGGGGTTATCCCCTCGGCCCGTGAGTCGCCGGCATCACCCGCGGCTCACACCGCGAGTAGGTCCGGCTCCCGCTTCTTCGCTGCTTTCGGCCGGCTCACGTCCGCCAACTCCTCCCGGTCCGGGTTGTCGAACGCGTCGGCTGCCGGCCCGCCGAGCACTTCCTTCAGCCGGTTCCGGGCGACGTGCAGCCGCCGCTTGATGGTGCCGACCGGGGCCTCGAACTCGGCGCTCATCTCGACGAGGCTCTTGCCCCGCAGGTAGAACGCCTCCAGGGTCTCCCGGTCCTCCGCCTTCAGCTTGTTCAGCCCGGCGTGCAGCTCGGCCTTCGCCTCGCTGGCCTCCAGGGCGTGCTCCGGCGGCCGGCCGGTGCCGGCCAGGGCGTCCAGCATGTCCGGCTCGGCGCCGAACGCCGGCCCCCGCCGGGTCAGCCGGTTGATCGCCATCCGGGCGGTGATCCGCCGCAGCCAGCCGGCGAAGCACCGCGGGTCCCGCAGTTGCGGGATCTTCCGCATGGCGTGGATGAACACTTCCTGCGCCAGTTCCTGCGCCTCGCCGGGGTTCCGCACCCGGGTCAGGGCCATGGCGTACACGCTCTTCTCGAACCGGACGACCAGCTCGCCGAACGCCTCCCGGTCGCCCACCTTCGCCCGGTCCACCAGCACGGTGATCTCGGTCCAGCTCATATCGGTTTCCTGTCCCGATCCTGGTGCTCTCGTGTGCGGCCGGCCCGAGCGCCAGTGCGGAGGGCGGCCACCCCGGATCAGACAAGGGGGCCGACGTCCTCCGCACCGGGCGGACCGCGACGGGGGCGCACGACACCGGCCGTGTGAACCGCCTTCGAAGGCAGTTCCGGCGCGGACTCGTCGGCGCGACCCGGGCGGTTGTCCCGCGGCGGGGCGGCTGCGTGTGCGACGGTCGGGGAAACGACGATCCGATGCGGGATGTGCGCACCCGCTCGCGGAGCGAGCGGAACACAACACATCAGCCGGGTCGGACGCCCGACGTCAGCACGGGTTTAAGGGTTGACGGTCTCTGGCTTGATGACGCTCGGTCCGCACTCAAACGCTGTGGTCGAGCCGTGGAATGGGGGTTAACCCCACTCCGGGTGTAGACTTCGTGGCGTGTTGCTTGCGTTGGGCCGAGTGTCACCTCACTTTGCTGCGTGTGTCGCTGCGTCGGCCGCGACCCGGGACCAGCCGGCGGAGATCGCTCTCGCACCGAAGGTCGGAATGTCTCGCTGGTGCACCTCCCCACGCCGCGGCGATTGGCAGTCGCGACGTCGTGGGAACGGGTCCAGCTTCGACTCCAGGTCGGCGGCCGGGCGGGTCGTGAGGGCGGCTAACGCCGACCACACCGACCGACACACCGTGGCGCCAGAGAAACTTCCGACCGGACCGGTCAGGGCCTGGAAAGGCTCGGGATACCGCATGTCGGGTTCTCCCTTGTCTTTCCAGGGCCGGACCTTCTGGTCCGCGTCCGGAAGCCGGGGCAACGAGAAATGCCCCTGAGACAGGAAGTCCGCCGGCGGTACGTTCGCCACCAGACCCAGACCGAAACGATCGCCGCTGGCCGCCGGCTGGTTGCCGGTGAGGCCGGTTCGGATCGTCAGGCTGTTTCGGGTCGTAGCGACCATGACGCACCTCCGTCGGACACATTGGGGCGGGGAGAGTGTCTCACCCGCCGGTAAGCGGTTACTGCAACATCCGGCCGGTTCGAGGGTTAGAGGGTCCTGGTGGGCACACCATCCGAACGGTTTCGGGTGGTGTTCGTTGGTCCCCATCCGAAAATGGGGTCCAACACTATACCCGGTGTTCGCTGGACTGTGCCAGTCCTTGCGCCGGTTTTTCGATCATTTTTCCCAAAGGAAATAGACGAACCGGCGTCGCGGGACACCACTCAGACGGGGGTGTCATGCGGCAGGTTCGCGCTCGACGGCCAAAAAGTCGAAAAGTTTCTGTCCTCGAGCCGCCGGCGGGCGGCCG